>JAFGJC010000393.1 GCA_016929305.1 candidate division CSSED10-310 bacterium
GGTATTTTTTTCAAGTATTATCTTAAAAATGGGGGGACTTGCCTTAGATGAAACAACACGGACAACCTAAACGCCGGGGGAGAAGGCCAACAAAAGGTTTAACGAAGGCTCAGCAGCGAACGCTGAAAGCTATTCGTGATTTCAAACTGGAAAATGGTTATCCCCCTAGTATCAAGGACCTTGGGGATATATTGGGGATTACAGCAGCGGGAGCTCATGATCAGGTGGATCAGCTTGTAAAAAAAGGTTACTTGACCCGGGAACCCCGCAAAGCCAGAAGCATTATGATTATCCGAGATCCGGGAATAGAGCATTCTATAACAGCCGAAGTCCAAGATATGGAAAAAGATAATTATGTTACCATTCCGCTTTTGAACAAGCTTGAATCCGTTGAGAATTTATTTGACAAATCCAATGTTGTGGGCGAAATCCTCGTGGAAGCCAAGGTCGCGAAGACCGGTCAATTGTTTGCACTGCAACTTCAGGGGGATCGTTTAAAAAACATCAACATTCATGAAGGTGATATTCTGATATTCAGAAGACAGCCTCTCGCGGAAAACAGTGATATTATTCTGGCTTTGCTGGATAATAATATCTATATTTCCCGGCTGTTCATAGCAGATGCTCACATTCAACTGCGATGGGAAAATGACCGCTATCGATCAATCGTCATAAAAGCTGATGACGATATAAAAATCATCGGTAAAATGGTGGGTGTTAAACGATTTCCTGTCGACTAGTCCATCAATTAGACATTGTTTCCTCAAAGCATAATTTATGTGTATTTTGCGAGTTCTGGAGCAATATTATTGAACGCATTACTCAAGTCCCTTTATAATAAGCGCTAATGACAGCCGAACTTGGTATCATCATCATCTTATTGTTTGTTTCAGCATTTTTCTCCGGCAGCGAAAGTGCCATTTTCAGCCTTCAGTGGTGGCATGTCTATCGCTATAAACAGGACCAGCGTTCATCCTTCAGACAGCTTGCAACGCTTCTTGAAAATCCGGGAAGAATTCTTGTGACAATCCTGTTCGGAAATACTCTGGTAAATGTCGCCTCCAGCGCTCTGGCAGAACGTTGGTTTGAACATCAATTTAACGAATATGGCCTTTTTCTCGCGATCGGAATCATGACGATTGTTCTTTTGATTTTCGGCGAAATAACTCCCAAAATATTCGCTGTTAACAATCCTGAGGCCGTCGCTTCATCCGCTGCACCGGTAATCCGGCTTTTTCTCCGCCTGTTTGTGCCGGTCGTTGCCATTCTTGAAAAAATTGTCGACCTCACAAACCGGTTGATCACCGGTTCCGCCACTGCAAAAAAACATATTGGAAAAAAAGATTTTTTGATGCTGGCATCTGAAGGCAAGAGAGAAGGCATACTCAGCCCTGTCGAACATGATGTTGTGGAGCGTATTCTGGGCATGGATGATGAAAATTTAAGTCAGGTGATGGTTCCCAGAACGGAAATGGTGGCACTGCCGGAAAATGTGAGTTTCGAGAAAGCAACCAAAGCTTTCAGACAAAATAATTTAAGAAGGATTCCCCTTTTCAGAGATGATCTTGATCATATTATCGGCGTGCTGTATGCCAAGGATCTTTTACCGGGTTTATATGATGTAAAAAAACGCCGGGAACCGGCTTTGGTGGCAAGATCACCGTACTTTGTTCCGTCCAGCGTTACACTCAAACAACTGTACCTCGAACTTAAAGCACGAAGGCTGCATCTCGCTGTTGTGCTGGATGAATATGGCGGAACTGCCGGATTGATCACTCTTGAAGATCTTTTGAAAACCGTTCTCAAACCGGTTACCCATCAGGAGGAAAATTTGGATGACGAGATCATTGCCACACCACAGGGATCCTACATTGTGTCATGCCGGATTGAACTGGAACGACTATCAGATATTACCGGTATTCCAATTGAAACAAGCGCTTTTCGAACCCTAAACGGATTAATTTTAAACGCTTTAGGACAAATTCCCGAGACGGGCACTTGCATTGAATTCCCCGGTATGCGCATTTGCATACGAACTATCTCCACTCAACGAATCGAAACCGTGGAACTCTTCCCGGTACCCCTTAAGAATGAGGAAAACGATGAGTGATCTGCTGGTATTCAGTCTCCTTTTGACAGCGCTGGCAGGATCAATATTTTTTTCCGGGAGTGAGACGGGAATACTATCTATTTCAGAGCCAGAAATTAAATCAATGGCGGACAAGGGATCACGGAAAGCAAAACGTCTGGTAAAACTTCTTGCACGAAAGGATCTCCTTCTTGGAACCCTTCTCGTCGGGAACAACCTCTCTAATGTCACACTCAGTGCTCTGATGACAGCTTATCTCGCCGATCATAATCTAAAAGAATGGGGACCGCAGATATCCACTCTTATTGTTACACCCCTGATTCTTGTTTTCGCCGAAATCACACCCAAGGCAGTCTATCTGCTGAACGGCACACCCCTGCTGATGACATCCGTCTATATACTGTCATTTTTTTCCTGGATATTCGCTCCCATCACCAGAATAGTTGTTTTCGTTCCCAAAATTCTGTCCGTTAGGAAATCCCGAACAGGAAAACCCCTTGGATTCAGCCGCGAAGAACTTCGATACCTTCTCCGAACAGGGACAACGCAGAAGATCATGACTCACGAAGAACAAAGAATCATTTCCCGGCTTCTGGACTTCAGTACGAAAAAAGTAGCCGCCGCCATGGTGCCCATGGGTGACGTTGCTTGCATATCGGATGATACATCCCTTTTCAATGCTGTGGAACTATTCCACCGACACGGTTTCTCACGATTGCCTGTCTATCTGGAAAATCCAGAAAATATCATTGGCGTTCTGTTCGCTATTGATGTCCTGAATATCGAAGATCCCCAATTACCGATCGTTGAACTCATGCGACAACCGCATATTGTTCCCGAACAAAAAAAAGCAACAGAACTGTTGCCTGATATTTGGGACCAGCATGAAATGTCAATTGTCGTTGATGAATATGGTGTCGCAGTCGGAATTATCACCGCAGAAGATCTTCTTGAGGAAATTATGGGCGAGATCGAAGATGAATATGACCGTCTTGAACACAAACAGATTATGCCTTTGGTTGAAGGAGTTTTCATCGTCGATGCGGGAATAAGCATTAGTGAATTCAATAGCCAGTTGGTAAACCTGATTCCCCGTGGACACTACATTACACTGGCAGGATTCATTGCAACCTATCTCCAGCGTATACCAAAAATCAGAGAAAAATTTATGGTTAAAGATGCGGAAATAACCGTGCTGGAAGCCACACCCAAACGTATTTTGAAAATTCTGCTGCGATTACCAAATATGCCGGGGAAAAACTATAAACACGCGTAAAACTGAGCTTGAGTAACTTTCGACAATCACTTGGAAAAGGGTCTGGCAATCATCGTATTTAGTGTCTTAAGTTTTATACCAATATCCTTGAGCAGCAGGTAATATTCATTCCAGTGGTTTTTTTGTCCTTCGTCCTCGATTTCTTCCAGAAACAATTGGATTTGTCCCGAAATCACGAATGTTCTGTTATTCACCTGGTGAATATAATTTCGAATGTCAGATATTAATGCTTCTTCTGAGAGTTTTTTTTCCGGAATATCGTCCGGATCGGGTATTTTCGAATCAACCGGATTTACTTTCATAATGTTTCAGCATCCTCTTTATCGTTGTTAAATTAGTCACCTGCTAGTTAGATAGAAATGATACAATGTTAAGATAAAAAGTCAAAATTTAAGATATTGCCAGAAAATATGAGAATCGGGGAGTATTTACGATTAATTTGGGGCGTATTTTTGTTTTACAACACATAAGCAGTGATAAAAAAACTTGATAAGCTCATGAAAATTTCATATTAGTATTAGCACTCGCCTCTGGTGAGTGCTAATAGTTGAACGTTAACTGAAGGGAAACTCTTCCCGAACATTACTTCTAAGGAGGATTACAGGTTATGAGCATTAAAGTTAGACCTCTTAATGATCGCGTTATTGTTAAGCGGATTGAAGAGAGTATAGAAAAATCCGCGGGCGGTATCATTATTCCCGATACTGCTAAAGAAAAAC
>JAFGJC010000394.1 GCA_016929305.1 candidate division CSSED10-310 bacterium
AAAATAGGCACCGTTACGAGTGGAACAATGTCAATATTTCTGAACAAACCGATAGGAATGGGATATGTTGCC
The DNA here is from genome assembly GCA_016929305.1 of candidate division CSSED10-310 bacterium. Lineage (GTDB taxonomy): Bacteria > CSSED10-310 > CSSED10-310 > CSSED10-310 > JAFGJC01 > JAFGJC01. Next base: position 73 of record JAFGJC010000394.1, read on the forward strand.
CACGGATATGAAGATGTGGGAACAAAAATATCCATAAAGATAAGAGATAAATTGGCTGGTGGTACAGTTATTTCTTTACCTTTCTATTCGCGTACGCGTTAGCCTTTGTGTTAGCACTGATGTGAAAATTAAAGGTAAAGATTGGATTATTTCAAAGGAGGAATGAAACGTGAGTTATCCATCTGATTACAAATACTCTAAGGACCATGAATATGTGAACGTTGTCGATGATACATTTGGTATTGTCGGTATAACGGATCACGCTCAGGAACAGCTTGGAGATGTTGTGTTTGTGGAATTACCTGAGGTCGGTAAAAAACTGGAAAAAGGGGATGTGTTTGGTGTTGTGGAATCTGTCAAAGCTGTTGTTGATTGTTATATGCCTGTTACTGGAGAAATCGTCGCTGTCAATGAAGAGCTTGAATCCCAGGCTGAGCTGGTAAACAGCGATCCACACAGCAATGGATGGATGATCAAGATCAAGATTGAAGATTTAAGTGAACTCGATCAATTGATGGACAAAGCAGCATACGAAAACTATCTTCAGGAACAATAATAGCCATGCACTATATACCTATGACGGAAGAAGAACGCCGTCAGATGTTGAAGACTGTCGGCGCAACAGAAATCAGCGAATTGTTTGAGGATATTCCCGAATCATATCGATTAAAACAACTTTTGAAATTACCTGAACCGATGAGTGAATGGGATGTACTTTGCCATCTGAAAAAATTAGCTGAAAAAAATGAACCGTTTGACAAGACACCTTGTTTTCTTGGTGGTGGCTCATATCGGCATTGTATTCCATCAGTTGTTCCTGCACTGATCGGACGAGGTGAATTTGTTACGGCCTATACTCCATATCAACCTGAGATCAGTCAGGGCACACTTCAAGCACTCTTTGAATATCAAACAATGATAACCCAATTAACGGGAATGCCCATCGCAAATGCCTCACTCTATGACGGTGCGATGGCTGTGGCTGAAGCCGTACTTATGGCGCAGCGCGTAGCAAAAAAACCGAAGTTTGCAATATCGAAAGCGCTGACACCCGGTTATCGAACTACGATTGAAACCTATGCTCGGCATCAAAATGTCATATTGATTGATTTGCCGCTCAATCAAGATGGGTCTACCGATATTGCATACCTGCAATCTCCGGATGCAAATGACTTGGCCGCTGTTGTCATTCAATCTCCGAATTACTTCGGAGTTATTGAAGATATTGAAACGATCGGTTTACTGAAGCAAAACACAGGATGCCTGTTAATTACTGTCATCAATGAGATGATTTCTTTGGGAATTTTAAAACCTCCTGGAGAGTTAAGAGCTGACATCGTTTGCGGCGACGCCCAATCTCTAGGTTTGCCAGTATCTTACGGCGGTCCGTATCTTGGTTTTTTTACAGTAAGAGAAAGCGCGCTTCGCCAAATGCCGGGCCGTGTTGTCGGAATGACGGTCGACACTGAAGGGCGGCAGGGTTTCGTGAATACTCTCTCGACACGGGAACAACATATTCGAAGAGAGAAGGCAACTTCAAATATTTGTACAAATCAAGCCTTGTGTGCTATTACGGCTGCTGCGTTTATGGCTACCTTAGGGAAACAGGGTTTACGCGAACTGGCATTATTAAACGTTAAAAAAGCAGCATATTTAAAGTCGAAAATTGCATCACTCGATGGATTTGATATTCGATTTTCAGGTCCGACATTCAATGAATTCACCGTATCTGTACCCGGATCCGTGAAAAAATTGAATGAATACTTACTAAATAACGGTGTTATTGGTGGTATCGATGCTTCCGATCAATTTCCGGAATATGGAAACATCATGCTTGTTTGTGCAACAGAAACAAATACCAGGGAACAGCTGGATCAATTTGTCAAATTGTTGGCAGCGTATGGAAGGGAGTGTTTTTAATATGACTGCAAAAACTCAGTTTCCTGGAACTTCTGGACTTACGCTGGAAGAACCCTTGATGTTTGAAAAATCTATCAAGGATCGGAAAGGATATTCGCTTCCGGATGACGATCTGCCTGAACTCAATAATGATTCACTTCTGCCGGCAAAATATGTGCGAGATGAAATTTCGGGTATGCCTGAATTAAGCGAACTGGATGTCGTCAGACACTTTACCCGCTTGTCTACATGGAATTATTCTATCGATCACGGATTTTATCCATTAGGTTCTTGCACGATGAAATACAATCCAAAAATCAATGAAGTCACAGCCGGTTTGTGCGGTTTTACGCATCTTCATCCACTCACTCCCGCTAGTGCTGCACAGGGCGCACTTGAAATAATGTACAGATTAGAAAAGTATCTATCAGAAATCAGTGGCTTAAGTGCAGTAACACTTCAACCTTCAGCGGGTGCCCAAGGTGAACTTACCGGTATGTTGATGATCAAGGCTTTCCACCAGTCACGTACTGATTCTAATAGAAATATTGTTCTGATACCTGATTCAGCTCACGGCACAAATCCTGCCAGTTCAGTAATTGCGGGATTAACCACACGAACGTTAGCAAGCGGTCCGGATGGGTGCTTGGATATTGAAGCCCTCACACCGCATCTTAACGGTAATCTCGCCGCGCTGATGATGACAAATCCAAATACTCTGGGGATTTTCGAAAAAAAAGCTGTCGAGATCACTAAACTCGTTCATGATTGTGGTGGCTTAGTGTACATGGATGGCGCAAATTTAAATGCTCTGATGGGAATCGTGAAACCAGGTGATCTCGGAGTAGACGTTTTGCATATCAATCTTCATAAAACATTCGCAACACCTCATGGCGGAGGGGGACCCGGATCAGGACCGGTGGCTGTTACAAAAACTCTTGAACCATTTTTGCCAGCACCATCGATTAAAATTGATCCTAAAGGATTTTACTATTTTGACTGGCATCGTCCATTATCGATTGGTAAAGTTCATAATTTTTGGGGAAACTTCGGCGTAATGATTAAAGCGTATACGTATATAAGATCTTTGGGAGCTGAGGGAATACGCAAGGTATCTGAAGCTGCGGTTCTAAATGCCAATTATATGAAAGAACGCCTGAAGCCATACTTTCACATCGCTTACGACAAATTATGCAAACATGAATGTATCTTTGATGACTCCTTTCAGCATCAACATGATGTCTCCACAATGGATATTGCAAAACGATTAATGGATTACGGGTTTCATCCGCCAACCGTTTATTTCCCTCTGATTGTCAAGGGAGCGCTGATGATTGAGCCTACGGAAAGTGAATCGAAAGATACCCTTGATCAATTCATTGATGCGATGATTGCCATTAGTGAAGAAGCAAAAACGAATCCCGAGCGTGTAAAAGATTCGCCAACACTACCAAAACTAAAAAGACTGGATGAAACAAAAGCAGCGCGTCAAACGGTTCTAAAATGGATACCGAAGTCAACTCCGAACGCATAATTTCAACAAATGCCGGTATGTATTTTTTTCTTCTAACCAGGAAATATTGGGGTCTATTCGAAAACGGGCATGCATTTTTGCGAATGAATAATGGCAGGAAACAGCCACAGCCAGCATTAGTTTAACGCAAAAAACAGCTAATTTACTGTGATGCTTTTGATAAAAAAGTAGCATACTTTTGTATCTCTCAAAATATGGAAGAAGCGGTGCCTGTGAAGAAGATGCGGCAACTTTATGATAAACGGAAATCGAATTTAAAAATACCCATCGATATCCTTTTCTTTTGAAGCGAAGAGCCAAATCGATTTCTTCATAATATAAAAAAAACCGTTCATCCATTCCGCCAACTTCCTGAACCGCTTGATTATTCAACAACACACAAGCACCTGTTGTGTAATCGACCGTTTGCTCCATTTCGGGTCTTGAATATTGTTTAAACAGTTTTCCTAAAGGCCATGCCATGAGCCGTATGCATGCCTCGTCAGATGGCATAATTTTTTTTATCCGTGCAAGATGTACGAATGTCCTAAATATATTGGGGAAGGAACCTCTTGAGGGTTGGAGTGTGCCATCCACGTTGAGAATTCTGGGTGCAACCGCCGCAACATGTTTATGCTGCATGCAGTAGTGATACATGCTCTGAATACTCAAAAAATCAATGCTAATATCTGGATTTAGCAGCATAAGATAGGGCGTTTGCGCCATATCAATACCGATGTTCACTGCCGGTGCAAATCCCACATTTTCTTCGTTGATAATGAGCCGAATAGAATTCTGATAGTGCTCGAGTATTTCTCGAGTGCCATCATGGGAATTGTTATCGATAACTATAATTTCAATAGGAAAATGCCCAGCAATTTCTAGAAGTTCTTGCAGCAAACGGTTTATATCCAGAATGTTGTTGTAAGTAACAATGATTATTGAGATTTTTCGGTCTTGAGAACGGTTTTCCATCAACTCCTCATATACTTTATCTCATGGTCAATCATTAATTTTCCTTTGCGTGATTGGCAAGTCACTTTTTTCATTGCGATATTTTAACAAATCCCAGAGAATCACTTCTGAATTTTTTATCCTGAATGAATGTGCTTTCACAGCATACTGCATCTGTAAGGGAAACCATTCCCGTTGAAGTTCTAATTCACTTTTTTGAGGAGGATAACACCAGGACAGCACATGCGTGACATTGTATTTGTCAAAGGGATTGTTATCGTTAACAAAATTTTTCCATACTGGAATGGCTTTATGCTCACTTTCGATGCATAACTCCGGAGCCCACTGACCGGCAATTACAGATCCCGATGGTAATCCCGCAATATATTCAGCAGCATTTAAAACATTAAATGTACGATGCTTCATCCAATACCCTGTTTGGACAAGGTTAAACACAATCGCAAGAACGAAGATGCCATTTACACACCTCGAATTCATCCAGACTCTTTTGATCCAAATCGAGATTGCAAAGACAACTCCCAGAAAAACAAGCATGAAAGATTTGTACACATGAATACGGTTCAGGAAATCTAGACCCAAAATTTTACTATCCAGAACAAGTTGATCAACTCCGAAAATGCCGTTTGCGAAAATTGGAAGGCAAACCCAAAGAGAAAGCATGAATTTTCTGGAAAAACTAAGCGAATCTTTGAATCTTGCATGAAAATCTGAAGAAAAAAAATATCCTGCAAGAATACAAATAGATGGAATGATTGGGACATAATATCGCAGTGGCCGGTATCCCATGGGAGCAAGCATTATCAGACCGGAAACGAACCAGATAAGAGAAAAAAGAACGGGGTCCGGAAGTTTTCGTAGTGATCTGGTGATAAGTATGATGCCCAGTATTATCCAGGCTACCATAAATATAAATGGCATTTGATTAAAGTATAACCAAAATGGCTGGGTTATAATATTTTTAGTGATTTGAGCGATACCTGAGCCATGTTGGGACAAATAAAAAGTCTGATATTGCTGGATTATGCCACTATTGGGTAAATAAACAGTAACATAATAAGGAACCGTTACGGCGACAATTCCGATACATTGAAAAACCAGTCGTCTAATCCTTTGCTTACCGGTTGATACAAATGTCGTCGCTATTATGAGAACAGGTAACATGTATAACTGTGTATTTTTTACCAGAAAGGCAGCTGCAGCAAAACAGCCTGATAAAGTATCCCATAAGCAGTTAGATGACTTGTTGCTGATCAACCAGAATAGTAAAATAACAGAACAGACAGGAATAACTGCAGTTTCCAGAAGGGCAATCTTTTGATAGGCGATGAGGATCGAACAACTAGCGATGAACGCAAAGGCCTTAATACCCCAGGAATACTTTTTCACTGCCAAGAAAAAAATGATTAAAGCGATGGCGCTAGCTGTTTGTGCCCAGAACCTCAACGCAAACAGACCGGAACCAAATAATAAAAATGCGCTGTAGATGATGGGATGGATAAGTGGAGATACAAATCTGTCGTGCCATTCATCATCTCCGTAGCGACCAAATAAATAGTAATTTCTGGCGTCATGCGTCCAGAATCCTTCATCAGCATAATATCCGCCACTCCAGGAGATATCTTCTGGCGGATCAGCAAGTGGAGAAAACATTCTGATCGAAACGCCAAAAATCAGGATGAAACACGAAATTAAATATGAAACAAATCGTGTCGATTTCATGATTTAACCCTATCATTTTAAGGTGTTTTGGTCACTGCAATTTTTGTTTTTCACGGCCACCTTGACTATTTAGTGAGGAAACGATATTCATTGAGTGTTTGGCTTCGGGCAGATTTTCTAATGAAAAATTGCTCTTGCTCATTTGGTTTTTGAATACATCAAGAGGAAGGGGTTTGACATGTCGAAAATGTATATCGTACCCATAATAATAGTATCAGTCATTTTTGGCTTGTGTCTTACTGGTTGTGAAAGCACAGCGGATTTGCGGGAAGCCAGAGCCCTTAAAAAGTCGGCATCAAACAACCGGGAAAATTACCAGGAAGCCATACAATATTATCAGAAATTTTTAACGCAGTATCCGGAAAGTTCTCGCCGAAACAAAGTGCTTGAAGAGGTTGCTGATACCTATTATCTCTGGGCAGAAGATGAAAAACAGTTAAATCATTGGGAATCTGGTGTTCAATTGCTCCAAAAAGCTTCAACAGATTATCCGGAAACAAAGGTCGCTTCAAAGATCGAAGATGTCTTGCCTGAATATCTTTTGGAATGGTCTCAGCAATTGACATATCAAGGTGAATTCAGACATGCGCTTGATGTGCTGAATCATTTGATCATGCACTATCCTGCTTCAGGTTATGCCCAGGAAGGACGCGAACTCAGAAAAAAACATGGAATTATCGCATTTAATTCGGGAACAGATATTTATGTTATGAACGCGAATGGAACAAAAATAAGAAAAGTGGCTGAATCAGCCATTGATCCGACAATATCTCCTGATGGTGAAAAAATTGCGTATATCAAAATTCAGAACCCTAATGATCGGCAAGGCTATTTGTATTTATCCAATATAGACGGTCGGAAAGCCAAACAACTTTTAGATAAGCCTATTGCATCGGAACCGAATTTTTCGCCTGACGGATCCAGCATTTTGATTACAAAAGGAGATGCATTTCAGAAAGTGGATTTGAGTGGTCGAACAATTGATGTGTATTTTGATATCAAGGATTTTGACACCATTGGCAGTTTTAATCCGACAGGTGAAAAGGTTGTTGCATTTTTACAGAACCCGCGGGGGAAAACATCCCGGCTGTGCGTAACAGAGAATTTTGATGAATATATTGAATTAACAACAACCGAAAACGACCCGATCCGTGATGCGGCATGGTCGCTTGATGATCTGCGAATAGTATATGTCACATCTAAGGGGCTTCATACAATCTCGCCGGATGGTCAGGATGAACAGGATTTCTTGTTATCTGACACAATCGGTGGGATGGATATCCGGGCTGTAGATATATCCCCGACAGGCAACAATATGATTTTTATTGGCAAGAAAAGCACCGAAGATAACTATCATCTTTATTATGTTACTCTAGACAAAGAAGTCTTGCCTTTTGAGTATCAGCCGACAAAGGAAGGGAAAAAACCCTTACCCAGCCCTCGGCGTGTATCATGGAGTTACGGATATCTGAGATATTAAGAATAATCAGCTAAACAGGACAATAATTTGTTCTTTGATTTTAGTAAAGTATAGTATTCCCACTACAGCGATAACCCATAATACAATATCGATAACCATTGCTTTGTCTTGAATGAGAACTCTTTCAGGACTGCCTCCAAGATTGCGATTAAGAACAAGATATAAGTATCGGAATATCGCAAAAAGTACAAAGGGTACCGTATAGACCAATTTATCTGTTCCAAAGCGGTTGGTAACTTCCGGTGAAATCGTGTAAAGCGCATACGCCATCAAAGCACCTGCGGTAACAATCGCTACCATCTGATCCAAAAGTTTGGAAGAATACTCAACCAAAACTGCCCTGTGGTTTGCAGCATTATCTTCGATAAGTTTCAGTTCATGCCGCCGCTTACACAAAGCCAGGAACAAAGCTAATAGAAATGTGCAGACCAGTAACCAGTGAGAAACAGAGACTTCAATGACACGAGCACCGGCAACCGCTCGTAACACAAAACCTGAAGCAATGATAATCACGTCCAGAATCACAATATTTTTCAAATACATCGAATACGCCAAATTCAATAGAAAATAGATCAGAGTAATGCTTCCGAATTCGATCGACATGATGAAGCTAAAGAACAGTGTCAATAAACAAATGACACTTCCTGCGATTAATGCATAATGACGCGGAAAACGCCCGGAGGCTATCGGGCGAAATTTTTTCTGCGGATGAGCCAGATCTCGTTTGTAATCCAGAACATCGTTAAAAATATAAACTGAGCCTGAGATCATACAAAACAAAAAGAAAGCCACAATTGTTTTTAACAACAAATGAGGGACATGCAGATTTTGAGTGAATAGAATTCCCGCAAAGATTACAAAATTTTTGGTCCATTGGCGCGGTCGCATGGTTTCAATCAAAGCCGTCAGCATCTGAATTCTCCTTCACTTATTCACGAAAATACTTAAACAACACCTATAAAACTAAACAGGCCTATTTTCTATACCAAAAAAAATCAAAACATCCTATATTTTCCTTCCTTTTATCTCAATTCGATCGTATAGTTCTGAGGTAAATATTTGACAGTGACTGGCGTTTAAAAGGTTCAATATGAAAATAGTAAGTTTTATTATTAACAATGCGCTATATGTCTCTATTCTGCTCATTCTCATTTCATCTCTTATTGGGATTTACATTAAAAGTCGCAGCAGAGATAGATGTTTGCGCAATTTCAGCGGTTATAAAATCACTTTGGAAACAAGTTCGGGAAAATTAGTTTGGGGGATTTTAGATGTTTTTGGAACTGGATTAGAACTCAACTATCAATCTGGACACCATGATTACGATGGGCACATCGAAAACTCGTACATCCTTTACAATGCCGAGTTTGATAATATTGTATCGCTGTACCGATACCACTATCAACTTTCTGAAATAAACAAACTTCGACGCAAGACAGATATCGAAAAAACGTATATCCCCAATCTGTTCAGAATATCGCTTAGAAAAGCAAGAAATTTCTTCAATACATTTCGAGACGGCGTCACACAAATTGTCAGCCTGATTATCGGAAGTTTTGCTGCTGCCAAACCTCAGGCTGTGATCTCACAGAAACAAAAAGATCTCTCAGGTTTAAGCTCAGAATTAATCACATCAATATCACATGCTTATGATCCAATTCTGGAAAAATACATCGGTCAGTATGTTGTGGCGGAATCAGTATTGGAAGACAGTAAACGCGAATTTTGCGGAATTTTGAAGGAGTACACAAATCGCTTTATCGAAATCCTAAACGCTTCTATCCCGGAAACTGTGGAAATCACGTGTATAAAGGATGAAAAACTTGAAGTGATCGATCAGATAAGCATAGAACGCACGGAAAAAGATGTTACCCTTCGCAATAACAGTCCTTATCCAGTCTATTTAAAATCATTCTCTTCGTCTGCCTGGACTCATCCAGTTGATGTTTATATTGATATTGGCAAAGCAATGACTGTAGATTATCCGGAAATAACTCATGATGCTCTGCTCATAACCTTCAATATTCCGCGCAAAGTTGATCTTGTATTGCCCAGAAGTCGATTTTGCGTGCGTCACGGAGGTAAGCTGGAAAAGGATAAACGCGAAGAGTTACTTGAGTTAACTATACGATCGACATAATCAACAATCAGATTCTATTATGCGGGAGCCAAACCATTAAGCACTATTGTCAAAACAAATATCTAAGACCCAATCCGTATTCATTCCAAGTGCTGTTGTTCTCCGTCTCATCCAGTTCGACGTCATGATGGAAATATTTCAATTCAGCACTCATTTTTTCAGTGATCTTGTAACGCATTCCAAATCCATAATTATAGCCAAGATCGCTTGCCTGTTTTGATCTTCCATCAATCCAAAATGCGTTTTCAGAATCCCAAAGATATAATCCCAAACCTGCAGCTCCAAAAATGGAAAATTTGGATGTAAACGGATATTTAATTAAGCCATCCACAGTAATGTTGTAGAAGAGGATATCGGCATTTTTTCGATTATTTCGTGTGAACCGGACGAAATGTCCGGAGGACAGAAATCCGAAATGTTTATTATAGACATACTCCAATGATACACCTGCACCAAACTTGGAAGAATAGCGATCGCCGAGGAAATCATGAGGATCGTTGTAAAGAATATCCGCACTCAGAACGAAAGACTGCGGTTCAACGGAATACACAGGAAGACCAGCAAGAAAACCCAGCAATAACAATAGACATCGTATTCCTATATTAATGTTGCACTTCATCTAACTTCCCTCCATCCTTGCACATGCCGCAAGAGACAAATATTACTCGACAAAAAATCATAGGACAACTTTAATTTATGTTTTTGGGCATGAGACTGAAAAAAAACAGGGTGAAGTCATCTGTAAGCCGGGTTCTGTGCCCGATAAAAACCGGGTGGCGACCATTCATCTAGGATATTGATTACTCAAAACCTCAAGCGACCTACCCTGGAACATCAAACGGGCCGTTTTCAATCGTTCCTCTACTTGGTCTTGCTCCTGACGGGGTTTACCTAGCCAATCCGATCACCCGGACTGCTGGTAAGCTCTTACCTTACCGTTTCACCCTTACCTGTACTCTAATGCGAGTCATCGGCGGTCTGCTTTCTGTTGCACTTTCCGTGGAGTCACCTCCCCTGGGGATTACCCAGCGTCACGCCCTGTGGAGCCCGGACTTTCCTCCAGCTTCGAATCCGCCAGCGGTCGCCCGATTGACTTCACCCTGCAATTCTTATTTTAGCATATTTGGGCACAAAATGTATTTAAAATGAAGATTCTTCTGACCAATAAAGAAAACGACCACACTTTTCACATGGAATCAGTTGGTCATTACCTCGAACCAGTGCCGCTATTTGGGGGCGCACTTTCATAAAACACCCGCCACAATTGCCTGCAATAATATCCGCAACCCCAGATCCCTTCTTTTTCATCAATTTCAGATAACGTTCCGAAATTTCCGAGTCCAAATCGTCGACCAGTTGATTCCTAGCTTTTTCCGCTCGCGCATATGCGTCTTTTTCCCGGTCTAAATCCTGAGTGAGTTTCTTTCTTTCCTCTTCCGATTCCGCTATTTTCTGCTCAACATCCTTTTCCATTCGTCTGAGTGCTTTTCGTTTGTTATCGCTATCCTCAAATAACTCGAGTATCTCCGTTTCAAGTTCCGAAATTTTATCATCAAGCTGTTTAATCTCATTATTAAGTGCTTGGTATTCCCGATTCGACTTCAATTTGAACAACTGGGCTCTGTATTTGCCCTGCTGCTGTCGATGATCTTCTATCATTGCTTCATCCATCTTTATTTTCTTTTCATTTGCTTTAATTATCTCTCGTATATTGTTGATCTTTGACCGGAATTCAGCAACCTGGTCATCAATCTTCTGGATTTCAAGCGGAATACTGCGGCACTGCTTTTCATGATTCGCTAAACCGAGATCAAGATGATGAATATCAATTAAAATTTTTAGATCTTTATGCAAAACGCCCCCTCCATAACCCCAAAAAAAAAGGGTGTATCACAACGGATACACCCTCAAGTTCAGAAATCCAAACAAATACGTATAAGTAAAGTCATTCGAATACCCTCAGAATTCGAAAAATCTGGGCCCAGTAGGACTCGAACCTACGACCAACCGGTTATGAGCCGGTAGCTCTTCCAGCTGAGCTATGGGCCCAGTTCCGAATGTTTAATACCACCACCTAGATGTAAGGGTCAAGGTATAAAATAGATTTCTTTAAGCCGGAAAGAGTTCTCGTAATTTTTTAACTAGCCGTAATTGTTCATTGAGACACTCTGTTGTATCCTTACCAGCTCTTTCCAAATCTCTCAACTTTTTCCTGTTTGATTCCAATGCCAGTTTCAAATGGTGCTTTTTCATATCAATAGAAAGCATATGAAGGTTTTCCTCCGGTATACCCTTTAAACGCTGGTCAATTTGGGGATCCATCGCAAGTTCAGCGATTGTTTGGCGTTCTTCTTCCTGGTCCAAATGATCGATGAGTATTGACACATCAAATTTTTTCGATGAATGCTTTTCAGCAAATTCCAGGATCTCGGAATAAATTGCATTACCCTCTTGAGTAATCATTTTTCCGGGAGGAACAACAATAGATGCCTGCTCAATCAGATGCGGATTTCTGATCAATAAAACCAGAAAATCTCTTTCTCGAGGATCTAGGAATATCGATTTTTTTGATGCTGTTTGAGGTTTTACAACTCGCAAATATTTCTTGCCGTATCTTTTCAATAGTTCCACGATCGATTGATCTGGAACTCCCACTAAATCAGCAATTCGGCTAATGTATATTCCTCGATCGAGTGCATTTTCGACGGTTACCAGAAATGGCAGCATTTCTTCCACCGCATCTCTTCTCCCCTTTACCAGGTTCAAATTATATCGTTGCGATGAATAACGTATTAAGAAATCCAGGGCAGGTAGACCCTGATTGATTCTCTTGTTCAGAGCATCCGCACCTTGATCTCTAACTAAATCATCGGGATCGGTGTTTTCAGGCAATGGAACAGCAACGGAATCTAAACCGGCAGCAAGACTGATTTCCAGAGCTTTTCGAGCTGCAGCTAATCCAGCCAGATCTGAATCGAACAACAGATATAGTTTTGTCGC
>JAFGJC010000039.1 GCA_016929305.1 candidate division CSSED10-310 bacterium
TCAGGCAATACCGGCAGTGGCGCGAGTGTGCCGCCCACGGCATGTGTAACGGTTTGAACGGCAGATCCTTCCGTATCGATTCTGATAACATTGAAAACACCCGTTTCGTCCGAGGTCAAAAAGATCGAACGGCCGTCGGGATGCCATGCCGGATACGCATATAATGTGCCGGTTGGAGCCAATATTTTTTGGGAGGTGTTTTTCGCAACATCAAACACCTCGATCCAGCTTTCGTTCTGACCCCAACCTGAAATGGCAATTCGAGATCCGTCCGGCGATACGCGCGGTGTGCCCCATATGGCGGTAATGGCGGGAGGTGAAAGATACGTGATTTTTCCAGTTTGAAGGTTTAGCAATGCGGGAGCTGATTTCCCGGCATGCTGATAAACGACGGCGGCTTGAATGCCGTCCGGCAGCGGGTCGGGATATTTCAAATCAGCAATACGTGTTATCCGTTCAATGTCATTGGTCTTGGGAGTCCATCGGAAAATATCGAACCGCCGCGTCCCGGTATGATCAAAAACCGGTGCATGAAACAGAAGGGTTTTCCCGTCATGCGTCCAGCGTGGCGGACCGGGGTGGATACCATTACGTTCCGTAAAACGATACAGCTCTTTACGTGGAGCTGGCAGTGGCGGAAGATCAGGAATATCCTCCGGATCTTCCTGAGCAGCGGTGGAATCCGGTTCTTTTTCTTGAGTCATACTCAGAACAAGAAGATGTGCAGGTTTTCCCGATTCTTCATGGACAAGCGCCAATTGTTCGCCAGTGGAATCCAATGCTCCGGGTGATGCGAAACCTTTGAACTCGGCCCAAGGTGTGCTGTGAACAGACTCGGTCTCGTTCACTTGCTGCTCAAATGATATGGCCCGGGCAGTCAGTTCAGCTCTGAATCGATCATAGAGATCGCTGGGCGATTCCCGGAAAAGCCCTTTGAACGCCGCTTCATAGGAACGGTTTTTTTTGGCCGTCATTCGCTTCCATAAATGCAATAGACAGTCAGGATTATCAGTTCGAGCTTGCAACCATTCCAGGAATGCGGATCCAACCATATAGGGATATGACCCGCCAAGCCACTGTTCCGATCCGTTGAGCTCTTCATAATCCGGCAATTTACCCTCCAGCGCCAGCTGCCGTAGCAGGGTAGCTCTGAATGTACTCTGGCACCGGCCATTGCCTGTCAACCGGCTTTCCAGGATGACAGCATACCCTTCTGAGACATATCGCGGACATTTCAAAGCCATGGATCCGACCGGCAGAAATCGGTTTAAAATCCTCTGCCACCGGTTTCTGCTCCTGAGTGTCAGATGAACGATGTGAACGTCTTCGTGACAGAATACCAACTCACTCCAGTCTTCAGCTCCCCCCCAAAAAGATTCCGGACCCGGCGCTGTAACCCACAGGATAATGAGAGGGTGTCTTTTTAGCGGCAAAGCCATACCGTTCGGACTTCCCATCGGATCCATAAGGAACACGTCAATTTTTTCGTCGCAACTATATCCGATATGAACGACAACTTGTTCATGAATCGACTCCATTTTGGGTGCGATATGATGTGCCCAATCGGAAAGGTCTGTTGTATAAAACAATCGGAAGTGAGACGTCTCAAAATAGTGCCAATCCCACTCCGGATGCATGTTGAATTGAGCCATTGCGACACGGGGCTGGGTCAACAGAATTAATAGAGTCAATAATAGAAATTTTATCGAGGACTTTTGCTGCATTAACGCAGTATACATTATTGAGCAGCGAAAAGAAGGTGCAATCGATGAGAACAATGTTTCATGAAATTTTTTAGACGGATCATCTGGAAACCTGTTTGATTCTATGCGTGAAAATGATAAATTACACTCGGATTCTGGCAAGGAGGCGTAGGTATGGCATCTGAAATAAAAGAACCGGAAAACAGACCGAAGGAGCGTATTGAGCATCTAATATCGGGGGATCATAAAGAAAAGGACAAGCGGATTTATGACCGGTTGTCGGTTGAACCGGGCACGGAGGTCTATTTCCCCATGGTTTGCAAAGGAGAAATTGTCGATGTTTCTGAAAATGGCATTTCCATTCGTTTCAAGCCCGCGGATTCGCCGGGTTTGGCGGAGGACAATACCCTGACGCTATCGATTCCTCTGGAAACCCATACCTTTAAAATACCTGGAAACATCAAGCGTGTGGAGTCGCGATTTGGTGTTCTGGTTGTGGGTATGTCATTTGATCCTGAGATGATTGAGATAGAGACATAAATCGATCCGCTCATGGTGCAGTGGATTTTCACATTGGCAGTGATAACTCTATACATTTGTTAGAAATGGAGTCACCAATGAAAAAAGCAAAAGGTACTATTGGTATTTTGACCGGTGGTGGTGATGTCCCGGGACTTAATCCCGCGATCCGGGCGGTTACGATTCGAGCGTTAATCGAAGGATACCGTGTGGTCGGTATCCGCCGGGGATGGGAGGGCCTGGTTTCGTTGATCAGAGAAAAAGGTGCGGACAATTCGCTTTACATTCAGGAACTTACTCGTGAAGCGGTCAACAAAGTCGGCCGTTCCGGCGGCACGTTTTTGCATACATCCCGAACTCGTCCCAGTCATGTACCGAAACTGAATGTGCCGATTCATCTTAGAGATAAATACAATGATGACATTAATGATCTAACGGATGATGTGATCGCCAATCTGGAATTTCTCAAGATAGATTACCTGATACCCATCGGCGGTGATGACACATTAAGTTATTCGGTTCATTTGATGAAAAAGGGTTTCAAGGTCGTCGCTATTCCCAAAACAATGGACAATGATGTTCCGGGTACGGATTATTGTATCGGATTCTCAACAGCGGTAACCCGGACCATTCAAATGACTCATAGTCTCAGAACTACTGCCGGATCCCATGAACGTTTTCTTGTGATCGAAGTTTTTGGAAGGTATGCAGGATTTACAGCGCTTTTGCCGACAATGGCGGGTGCCGCCAACAGATGTGTCATCCCGGAATGTCCTTTTGATCTGAATCTGTTGGCAGAACTCCTTGTCAAAGACCGCTATTCGAATCCCAGCAGGTATTCAGTTGTTTTGGTCTCAGAGGGTGCCAAGATCAAAGGCGGCGATATGGTTTTCGAAAGCCTTGAAATGGACAGCTACGGTCATAAAAAACTGGGTGGTATTGGAGACACGGTTTCCGCTGGTCTGAAAGCGTTATCACCCAAATATAATGACAATCGCCTGATTAACACGGTCAGCCAGCGGCTGGGATATCTGGTCAGGTGTGGCGATCCTGATGCTCTCGATTCCATAGTGCCAATGGCGTACGGAAATCTTGCGCTGGATTTGATCTTGAAAGGTCGATACGGCCGTCTGGTGGGTCTGCGAAAAGGTATGTATGATGACGTTCCACTGGATATTGTGACCAGCTATAAAAAAGCGGTGGATGTGGGGAAATATTATAATACGGAGCGTCTCAGACCTAGTTACAAGAGTTTTGAATCCAAGCCCCTATTGATAATGACAAGCGATGTGTAAAGCGTTGTATTGGGTGTGATGGTGTTGCAAGAGGAGTCGTTATGCTGGATATAAAATTAATACGGAAGGATCCGCAGAAAGTCCGTGATGCTTTGGCACGGCTTCACGCCGAAGCTCCCCTGGATGATATTGTCAAACTGGATGAATCGCGGCGCCGGATTCTGGTAGAAGTTGAGGATTATAAAGCGGAAAGAAACAAGGTTTCCAAGGAGATCTCCAAAGAAAAAGATGCGGAAATACGGCAGACAAAAATAGAACGGATGCGGCAGGTCGGTGACATGATCAGTCAGCTTGATGAGAAGCTGAAGAATATTGATAAAGAGTTGAATGAACTGATGCTTGAAATGCCGAATATTCCGCATGAAAGCGTGCCGGATGGCGCGAGTGAAGAAGCCAACCGGATTGTCCGGGAACCCTCGGAATTGCCTGAATTCAGTTTTGAGCCGAAACCTCACTGGGAATTATGTGAAAAACTTGGAATCATTGATTTTGAGCGGGGAGTTAAAATTTCAGGATCACGGTTTTACATCCTGAAAGGACCCTGTGCTCAGCTTCAACGTGCGTTAATTACATTCATGCTTGACCTTCATGTCCATCAGCATGGATACATTGAGGTATATCCGCCGTATATGGTGAAGGAAGCCTGTATGTATGGAACAGGGCAACTGCCGAAGTTTGGTGACAACCTTTACCGGGATGCCGAGGAGGATTTTTATCTGATACCCACTGCCGAAGTTCCTGTAACAAATATGCATGCAGATGAGATCTTTGAACCTGGGGAATTGCCATTGTACTATGCAGCATATACCGCGTGTTTCCGGCGGGAAAAAATGTCAGCGGGCAGGGATGTTCGCGGCATCAAACGCGGGCACCAGTTTGACAAGGTTGAAATGGTGAAATTTGTCACTCCGGAGACAAGTTACTCCGAACTCGATAAACTGCTTGACAATGCGGAGAATGTTTGCAGAAAACTCCATATTCCGCACAGGGTTGTTGAAATGTGTGCTGGAGATCTGTCATTTACGGCGGCTAAAAAATACGATGTCGAAATGTGGGCGCCTGGATGTAAAGAATGGCTGGAAGTGAGTTCGTGTTCAAATTTTGAGGATTTTCAAGCGCGCCGGGCAAAGATTCGTTTCCGCAGGGAAAAAGGTGGAAAACCGGAGTTTGTTCATACACTGAATGGGTCTGGTTTGGGTATGCCCAGAACGTTGATCGCTGTTCTCGAAAATTATCAACAGGCTGATGGATCGATTGTTATACCGGATGTGCTTCGACCGTATATGGGTGGTTTGGAACGGATCGCTTAATCGCGCCGGTTGGGAAGGTTCGAGATTTTTACAATCATCCATTTCCCGTTATCATTTTCCAGTTCGATATGGACGTTCTCGGGATGATTGAAATCGCCAAAAATGTAACCTCGCTGACCGTTTAGGCTGGTTACGGATGCGACAACACGAACCTCCAGTTCGACGAAAGCCTTTGAATCCTTTATCAATATTTCCTGGTTCAGTATTGAAACACGGATGTCATCGAGTTCGGCAAAGGCATCCTGTGCCATTTCCTTCAGTTCTTTTCGACGGTAACCGTAATCGTCCAGATAGGTTTCGGAAATGGCTTCAAGGCACTGTCCGACATTCTCAGTCTCTACTCCGGAAATGGCATTCTCGATGACATGGGATACGAGCCGCTGGGAGGATGATAGCAGGTAATGACCCAGAATAACGGCAGCTACCGTCAGGATCAACCACACATACCAGGGCAAGCGTTTCACAGTATCAGGCAAACTCATTATTTCCCATTATTAGCAAAGGTTTGCCTTTCTGGAAATAGAAGGTGTGAAAGAAATATGTTATATTTGCTTGACTGATATCACATTATCATCGGAAAATGTACGGGTAGTTTGTAAGTCGAAAGTCGGAGTGTCATGCCGGACTATATTAAGAAAGCGCGTAAATTGGAACGTCGGAAGGAGTATCTTCGAGCTGCGGAGTATTATGTTCTGGGCGGTGAACACGAACGCGCGATCGAATTATTTGTAAAAGAAAATTTATATCTCAAGGCGGCGAAGATATCGGAACGGCTGGGTAAATCCAACCAGGCTGCGGAATATTACGGGAAAATTGGTGATTACAGTCATGCCGGGGATTTGCTGAAGGAGGCGGGTGATACGTTTCAGGCTGCTTTAATGTTCAAACGGGCACATCGGTACCGAGATGCGGCTGAAATGTTTGATCGCTCTGGCGTCATCTCAGAATCAGCCAGAATGTTTGAAATGGAAAAGAGTTATCGTATGGCAGCCGAGAGATATCTCAAAGCCGGAATGTTTCGGAGTGCTGCCATATGCTTCGAACGTGCGGCTGACCTCGAGAGTCCGTTGCAGCATGCGTTTGGGGTTGCCAAAGCTGAGGATAGTGACTATCGAAAAGTGCTGTACCTGGCAGCCGAATCATGGGCAAAGGTGCCTGATATTTTAAAAGCGGCGGGAATTTTTGAAAAACTCGGCGAATGGGAACGGGCCGGCAGATATTATGAGAAATCAGGTGAAGCTGAAAAAGCGTTGAAATGCTATGACCAAAGCGGAAAGCTCGAGTTGTCCATTGGTTTAATGAAAAAACTGAATCAGCATGAACGTGCTGCAAAACTCATGGCTCAGCAGTCCGGTAAAGCGGGCGATCCACTAAAGGCTGCACAAATTGCTGATCAACAGAAAGATTATGCCACTGCTGCGGAATTTTATGAGGAGGCGGGTGAATTTGGATTTGCTGCAGAGCGGTATGAAAAAATCAGTGATTATCTGCTTGCAGCGGAGATGTATTTCAAGGCGGGTAATCTGCGCAAAGCGGCGCAGATGTACGAGATGGCGGGCAACTATGAGACAGCCGCTAAACTCTATGATGACCTGGGCATTGTAAAAACCGCCATAAAACTTCACGTAAAGAATAAGAATTATCCACGCGCGGCACGCTTGTATCTTGATCAAAAAGAGAACGAAGAGGCCCTTCGACTGCTTTTGCGCGTCCCGGAAGATCATCCTTCAAAAGAAACCGTACGTCGACTCATGGCTATCTGTTATTTCCGGCTGGGA
>JAFGJC010000395.1 GCA_016929305.1 candidate division CSSED10-310 bacterium
ATCCATAGAGAAAATGATCGATGAAATCCAGTTTAGAGTAATCACCCGTGTGTTTGGTGATGAACGTAGCAGCGTCTCCGTCCTGTGTGATCATGATCTGATCCGGCAGAGTTCCGCAGTAACTCGACGGCGCTCCAATACCGTAAATCGGATGCCAATCGCTGTATGCGGCGGCATCAATTCGGCATAAGATATCCCATTCGGTTTTAAGAATCTTTATTCCCGGCCAATTACCCGCCGGGTCATATTCTGACATCTGATCAACGGCTATTTTTTTCTGCGCTGTCCGGAAAAAATACCGGTAGGGCGATGTCGAGTTCTTTGAAAAAAAAGACAACATTTTATCTGGTCCAGGTTTCAGGATGAATATTTCCGACTCCGTAAAACTAACCATCAGGAAACTCATCGCAAACATTCCACACAACCAAAGAACCTTGCTTTTACGTGAGATCGCAAACACACCCGCACCTAAAACAGCTAAAAACGAAATGAGTAAAATGGATCTGGGAGCACCCAACCATTCTTGGAGTGGAATCACCGTCCAACATCCAATACCAGCTCCCAACAAGTCAATTCCATACAACCGGGGAGCATACTCCGGCGTTTCTTTCAATAGAAACGCCACTGTTAGACCTGTCATGAAGAACGGCAGGGATAACACCAGATATAACAATGAAAGATAGAACAGCTCGACCGGTTTCATTCCCAATTGATACATATCTGGGTGAATTTTCGTCATGCTGATAACTGCTATAACCATGGCCAGTCCCAGAAACATGGAAGACCATGCCGGAACTTTGTTATTTTTGAAAAAGCGGGTCTTCTGAAAAACAGCGATTGTTGTTCCAGCAGCACCTAAACCCAGCATGGCAATGCTGATGACCATGAACGCAAAATGATACCACATAATTAATGACAAACAGCGAATTATCAGAAGCTCAAAACTCATGCATGAAAAGGATACGATGAGCAAACCGAGAAAATCCCAAAGATTTGGTCTGGCAAATGTGTGTTTAGACATTACCTTTTGACAGTATTAATCTGGCAAATCGCAGCAGCTTTCGTTTCGTTACCCGCAATAAAAGCCTCAATCCTTTTTCCCAGCAAAAAAAGTAGCTGTTGAAGAGTGCTTTAGCCCACCAGCGTTTGCGGTTTTCCAAAAAAAACAAAACGATTTTTTCTGGAGTGGTATGCGTAAGATAGGTCAATCGATTCAGCATTGTTGGTTGAATATGCAGAAAATTTTTATCCTCTGGGACCATACCGGTCGCAATCTCCAAACCCTCAGATTTTGCGCGATCAAAAAGAGCCGTACCGGGATATAGGGTAAGGGAGAAAAGATCAAGCAGAAAAGGTTTTTTTAATGATGCCAGCACTCGGATAGTCGCCTCCTGATCACTTTCCGACTCAAACGGATTATCCACGATGACATCGTAAGTCCTCGCCTGTATTTTATCCATAAAATCATCAAGGACCCGGGTTGCACGAACAAATTCCGACACAGGTTCCGGACGCAGAAATACCTTTTGTGATGTAAAATCGGAGCCGGATTGAAGCCCCATTTGAATACCAATTAACCCTGAATCGACAAGCAATTTCATTCGATCTTGTGTCACGGTGCGAGGATGGATCAAACATCCGAATTTAGATTTTGTCTGTTTGAATCTGTCACAAAAATCCTCCACCCATCCCTCCGGTTTGAAAAAAAACGAATCATCCATTATTGCAAACACATTGAGGAATGAAAACTGATCTTTGATTTGTTCGATTTCTCCCATCAAGTTGTCAACGGTTCGAATGCGCATGTAGTGTTTTTCACCGAGCAGTCTTTGCAATGCTGAATTCGCGCAATATGTGCAACGGTAGGGACAACCGCGTGATGAAATCACATAATGCCGTCCCAAATTCCATGGCATACTTGTTTGAAGAAGCTTGGCATCTATATTGACGATCTCGCCGTCTCTAAACAGCCAATGATGTTCAAGATTATAATCGGGAAAGGCAACGCTATTAAGATCTTCTACGACACCTCGTGGAGTGCGGATGATCTCAGTGTTCTGGCGATACCAGATATTTTCAATCTCCCCTATGGTTTCTCCGGATTTGATTTTTCGGGCGAGTTGTGGCATAGCCGTTTCGCCATCGCCAGTACAAACAAAATCAGCATGCTCCAGACATCTCTCCGGTGACAATATCGGTTGAATACCACCCCAGATTACCGGTATTGAAGCCCGTTCATGTATGGCATGGGTCAGTTTGGCAGCTCTAGTAAACAGGAGTGACATCAATCCTATTCCGGCAATATCAAATTGCCCTGTTTTAATCCAATCTGCAATTTTATTCCTGTCCCGATCTGTCAATGGATCTTCCGGTTCCCGCAGGATCCATAACACTTCCACACGCATCCCTTCGCGCCGGCATGCCGATGCCACATAACGAATCCCAAAATCAATCGTTGTATTTTGTAATGATATCAATACTACAGAAGGGGGCGTTTTCATGCTGTCACATTAGCATGGTTTAAAGGTTCACCCAAGCAGAATTCGCAGGTAGTATCCTTCCGCAAATGAGTCGCGGACAAACCACAGCATAATGATCCTTGAATTTGTCAGTTGATGCATACGGCGCTATGATAAGCTTGAAAATCCCGAGGGTGAATATGGGAATCATAAAAATAAAAAACAGCCGGGTAAAACCATTGATGCTTCATCATCCTTGGGTAATGTCAGGGGCTGTAAGTGAAATCGTCAACAAACCAGAAAACGGCTCCCTTGTTAAAGTTGTGACCGAAAACGATGAATTCATCGCGTGGGGTTTCTTCAGTAAACATTCGCAAATCTGCGTCAGGCTGCTTTCATGGAACGCCAGTGATGCAATTGATATGGAATGGTTTTCGTCGCGAATGTCAGAATCCATTAAACGAAGACTTGCATTATCTTCGCGGAGTGATTTGAATGCATACCGGCTGATTTATTCCGAAGCTGATTTCATCCCCGGATTAATCGTGGATAAGTATTCAGATTATCTTGTTTTACAGTCTGTTACTGCAGGAATCGATAAAATAAAGCGCGACTTAGCTGATATTTTGCTCCAGTTAACAGGTGCATGCGGCGTTGTTGAAAAAAATATAGGACCGTTCAGAGCAACAGAGGGTCTCTCTGAATCTTCGACGCTTTTAGCCGGAACCAATCCTCCTGATTGCCTGGATATCATTGAATCCGGGTTCCGTTTTCAAGTCGATATGCTGAGCGGTCAGAAAACATCTTTCTATTTGGATCAGAGAGCCAATAAAAGCAGGATCTCCCATTATGTCTCCGACTGCTCCGTATTGGATGTGTTCAGTTACACGGGAGGATTTTCCGTTTATGCAATTGGTGCTGGAGCCCGGTCAGTGTGCCGTATCGATATTTCAGAATCCGCACTCAAAACGGGCACTCAGAATTTACGGTTGAATTTTGATCCGTTGTCATTTCAGGATAGCATAATGTGTCAGGATGCTTTTTCAGCGCTCAGAGATCTGATAAGAAGCAAGGTTTACTTTGATCTTATCATTCTCGATCCACCTAAATTGGCACCCCGCAGATCCGCCGTCAAAAATGCACTGCGTGCTTATAAAGACCTCAACATGCAGGCGATGAAACTCCTTAAACCCGACGGTATCCTGGCAACGTTTTCATGCTCGGGGGCAATTTCACTGGATCAATTCAGAGACACATTGATGTGGGCTGCGGCTGATTCAAAATGCGAAGCTCACATTCTGGAGATGCTTACCCAAGGAATAGACCATCCCGTGCGGCTTTCTTTCCCGGAATCGATCTACTTGAAGGGGTTTATATGCAGGATCATTCGGTAACTATAAATTCCAAAAACATGTTTCAGGTTTCTGTAATCGTTCCTGCAAAAAATGCTGGAGCTTCTATCGACGCCTGTTTAAATGCTTTGAGAAATCAGGATTATCCTGCGGAAAAATACGAAATAATCGTCGTTAATGACGGTTCTACCGATAATACGGTAACCCTGGCCACCCCTTACGCCAGGGTTATTACACAGTCGCCAAAAGGACCGGCTGCTGCGCGGAATCTTGGAGCAGCATACGCAAACGGAGATATTCTGTTGTTTACAGATGCTGATTGCCAGCCGGAACGCCAATGGATTTCAAAAATGATCAAACGGTTCGAAGATCCTGCTGTAGCAGGCGTCAAAGGCGTCTATACCACAGACCAGTCAAGCACTGTCGCTCAATTCGTACAAATTGAATATGAAGGAAAATATAACTACATGCTTCAGTTCCCTGAAATTGATTTCATAGATACTTATTCCGCTGGATTCAGAAAAAAGGTGTTTCTGCAAATGAATGGGTTTGATGAAAGTTTTCCTGGAGCATCTGTTGAAGATCAGGAATTCTCTTTTCGAATTCACGAAGCCGGCTATAAAATGCGATTTGCACCCGAAGCATCCGTAAAACATCTCCATGCTGCAACAATTTGCAGATACGCTATTAAAAAATTCCGCATCGGTTATTGGAAAGTAAAGGTCCTAAAACGGCATCCGCGGAAATCATTACACGACACCCACACACCGCCATGGCTAAAAATTCAAATACCCCTGGCATTTCTGTCTCTGGTATTTGTGTTTACCATATTCGTTACAGGATGGATTCCCGCTATTCTTTTTTTGGCAATGTTCATTGGCTCTGCTGCAAATGAACTCGCGGATTGCATCAAAAAAGGAACATGGCGTCTTCGTCTCATGGCTCCCCTCTTACTCTATCTGCGCGCACTATCTCTGGGTTCCGGATTAATTTTCGGTTTCATCCAATCGAAAGCTTCTAAAAGAATAGAATCAATCACATGAAACTCCAATTGACTTTTAAGCGATAACTCTCCAAAATCCGCATAGGAGTTGATATTTTGAAAAAATCAGTGTCATTTACAAAGAGGAAAGCGCAAATTGCCCGATAAATCGATATCCCGACTGAATCGAGAACGGCTCCGCCGAAAACACTGGAAGCAGAATATAACAACATCTTCGATCGCATTTTTCGATCTTCTGCTCATCAGTCTATCCATTCTGCTGGGCTACTTCATACGTTTCCATATGGAGGTCGGCGTTGAATCAGGAATCGTTGAATCCGTCCCGATAGCACCGCTGACACCCTATCTTAAAGCTATTTTATTCATCGATTATTTTTTTCTGGTACTGTTCACATTGTTTCATCTTTACCGCAGAGACCGTGCGCGATGGTTTTTGGATGAAGTTTATAAGCTGCTGAAATCATTCACCTTTGGATACATCATTATTACGTCACTCACGTTTTTTACCAGAACAAAGGAGTTCCAATACTCACGTC
>JAFGJC010000396.1 GCA_016929305.1 candidate division CSSED10-310 bacterium
CCCGCGCCGGTTGAAAGGAATACCAGTGAAACAATCAGAACTGATCGGACAATCCGTGTTTTCACGATTGCCATAATACGTGAACGGGAATTTATTTCAAATTTTAAGCTTTATTCGCTGACCGGAATAAATTTCTTCGTTTTCTAATCCCAGGGTTTTGCCGGTATGAAGATCGAGTCAAATATAGTAACTTTATTGGGAATTGATCTATCAAAATGTGCAAAAATTCATGCGTTCATTCATATCTCTTCAAAAGCTATTTTTTGGATAAAACGACACGCTTTCAAAGTCTCATCGCTTTCATCGCAGAACATGATACGCCCGTTCAATAAACATTATTTGCTTTTTAAACCATGAGTATCCTGCATAGATAAAACCAAATCATTTTATTCCATGCTATCCGATTTTCATTTGACATTCTGCCAGCAATAAATTAGCTTTCTAGTCGATCAGGCTTTGAAAATTGGTATCTAAAGGCATCCCGATCGCGAATTACCGAATCATTGATTAAGAGATTTTTAGAGAAATTAATCGAGAAACCAGGGGGTTCTATGAAACGATTCATGATTCTTCTCTGTACGCTTTTCTGCGGAATATTAATAACAGCATCGATGGTATCGGCAGCCTGGTACCATTCGTCGTGGATGTACCGGCAGGAGATAACCATCTCATCAGGGGTGACCGATTCGGATCTTTCGAATTTTCCTTTGCTGATAGAGATTTTGGACGGATCAAATACGGTGTTCTCGCATGCTCAGGCGGATGGCGATGATATTCTGTTCACCGGATCTGACGGTGTTTCAAAACTCAGCCATGAAATTGAATCGTTCACTAAAACCTCCGGGTCAGAGAAACTCATTGCATGGGTGAGAATTCCCGCGTTGTCATCTGTTTCAGATACCGTTTTATATATGTACTATGGCAATCCGGCCGCCGCCAGTCAGGAATCGCCGGCCAGTGTGTGGGATTCCGGTTTTGTCATGGTGCAGCATCTGGAGGAAACATCCGGCACGCAGTACGACTCGACGACTTACAGCAACAATGGGGTACCGATGAATGGCGTTAACCTGAATATAACGGGGAGGATTGACGGCGCTGATCATTTTGACGGGGTAAACGACTACGTAAATGTGCCGGATGATGACGACCTGGATCTGGCGGATGCGTTGACTCTGGAAGCCTGGATCAATCTGGATGCCGTGAATTCGTATGAAACTATCGTGAATAAGGGCAGCAGTTCGGAATCGAGCACGGATGCTTATGAATTTTCGATTGAGTCTGGTTCAAACAGCGTGGCCTTGATACTGGGATTCGTGTCGAGCGGCAGGATGCAATGGAATGCGGCAGCAGGCGTTCAGACCGGTATCTGGTACCATCTGGCGGCATCCTTCGATGGAGACAGGGTAAGGATATATGCCGATGGAACACCCATCCTGGACCAGGATGCTCCCAATGAGTCTATTAGAACGAATACCTACTCCCTTCAAATCGGTATTGAGGTTGAAGGTGCAGTGTTGGACAGCGCTTGCAACGGCATCATCGACGAGTTGCGTGTGTCCAATTTTCGCCGCAGTGACGATTGGATAGAAGCTTCCTACCGGTCACAGAGTTCACCGGGAACCTTTCTTGCGTTTTCGGAAGAGCAGGAGCCGACACCCACGCCGACGCCTGTGCCGTCATCCACACCCACCGCCACGCAGATTCCCCTGCCGGGATATGATTATCTGGCATATTCGATGACACAACTTCGTGTTTTCGCTACGCAGGATGATACCGACGTAACCATCGAGAACCTCAGTACAGGTTCTACCTATGCATCCTTCAACCTCCTGACAGCCGGCAGCGACTGGTCCCAGTATCCCGGCGTTCCCAATTATCTTCATATCAACAGCTCCAAACCGGTTTCTATTTTCACGGGTAAAGCGTATGCCGGAAGCAATGACTGGGGCGCGACGTTACTGGATGTCAACGGGAGCAAAATGGGGACCGATTTCTACGGATTCACGGAATATCACCTGTGGATTTTTGTCACACAGGATCCGGGGTATCCGGCTACTGACTTGAATATCGTTGATATATCGGATGGTGATGATTCTGCCAGTCTGACACTTGCAAACGCGGATTATGTCGATTCCGATATGGAAATTTATCATGTAACAGGATTCGAATATGACAATATCCACGTCACCTGCAACAATCCTTCATATGTGCTGGCAGGCAGCAGCTCCATCGCCACGTCAACCGGCTGGGCGTACACACCGCCGTCGATTCAAGAGGGTGAAGAAGGTGCGGAGCTGGGTACGCATTTCTATGGGTTTACATCCGAAAAACTGGCGATTTTTGCGCTGGAAGATAACACCAATATCACGCTGACCGATCTTACCGACGGCGATGACAGCAAGGTGCTGACACTAAACAGCAACTCCATCTACTCGACGGAACAACCGGCTGTAGTTCGAAGCGGTGTCGACTGGCAGAGCAATGGCGGCAATGCCCTGGATTCCGATTATTTTGAAATTATATCCGACAAACCCATTCTGACGTACGTGGGCGCGACATACAATCCCGGCGGAGGATTCATTCTTGACTTCGTGTCTACAATGCCGACAGGACCCGGATCTCACCTTATGTTCGGATATGCCAATTCTCTGGGGGTGGAGCTATTGACCTACGATTCGGATACGACGGTGCTCATCACATCATTGTCATCATCGGGCACGTTGCATGACTATACGATTAACACGTCAGACTGGAGTGGTGTCGGCCCGTATTATTGGCAGGCTCCGGCAAACTTCACGTGGGAAACGGTAAAGATTGAATCCACCAGACCGGTTTTAATATTTCACGGTGATTTCCAGGCCAGTTGGTTTGGAGCGTGTTGCAGCGGAGCATTTGTTCCTGAAATCCTTGAATATGTCACTCCCATGCCTTCAGAAACACCGACAGCAACCTGTACACCCACCGTAATTCCGACATCAACGCCAACGTCAACGCCAACATTCACATTACCGCCGACGGAAACGCCGACAGTGACGCCCACATTCACATTACCGCCGACATCAACTCCCACAGAAACTCCAACATATACATTTGTCCCGACATCTACACCTACGGAAACCCCGACTTGCACATCTTCTACCACCTCGATCCCAACGGTAACGCCTGTAAGTCCATCACCAACTCCGGGGCCAATACCGGCAACCGGCCCCTTGGGAACAAGCATTATCCTGCTGATAATCACCGTGCTGCTGGGGCTGTTCTCTTTCAAGCGCAGGTAATCCGGGATCAACAGATCGCATCAGATCCGGACGATTTCAGTCTGGAACCATACTCTGTTTTCAGGCGATTTTACCTGTTTGGATAGTGAATAAGCGGTCTCGATTGTTAAAATTTCGGGTTTCTTTGGATGGGTGAATTCAGGAGCTTAAGTACACGATGCTAAGATAGCGGATATCATAATGGAAACGAACGCGCACATTTTCATGGAATGATTATATGGCTGTTTAGTTTTTAAGAAATTTAAGCTGCTCAATTGTTTTTTCTGCCACTTTTATATTTTTTCTAAAGTAGCGTTGTAATCGTTCGATAAGCTGGGCTTGTTTTGCCTGGTCATTGGAATAATATTCATGGGTCAGTAACCTTTTGGCCC
>JAFGJC010000040.1 GCA_016929305.1 candidate division CSSED10-310 bacterium
ATTGCGAAAGTCCTTATTAGATTGGTATATTCCTCGAGGTACTTTTTGTTCTTTGGAATACCTTGAGAATCCAGTGAATATTGGGTTAGAATCCTGTCAAGGCAGAGAAAGTGCGGGAAAGATATCTACGTTGGCATGAATATCGAGAATGGGAAAATAAATGGTTCGAGTGCAAGTGTTTCAGTAAAAATGAAAACTGTACCGTCAAGAAATAAATGTGAAGATGGAGGACCGCCGCCACTCGTTGTTCGATTTGGTGCGCTGGGAGATATGATTCTTTTGACGCCTTTGCTGCGTGCGCTGGCTCAACGTCACGGAAAGGCATGTGAAGTTATAGGGAAAGGTTCTACGATAAAGGATATTTATGCCTATCTGCCGTTTATTGGTGAAACACAATTCCTGGTGAGTAATAAGACGCCTTATTGGATGAATAAACCGAAAAAACATCTTGTTGAATGGCTGAAAACACGTGAAACGGATGTTGTCTATATGCTGCAATCCGATCACTTGAGCCAGAAGATCCTGGATAAAGCGGGTATTATTCCAACATCGACAAAAACATCTGTAATCAAACGTCCGAACGAACACGTAATTGACCATATGGCCAGGCTTGCAGGTTTTACAGATGAAAAGGGCGAAGTGATGAAGCATTACCAAAGGGGCACTGAATTGAAAGTCAGTGATGCGGATAGAACAGAGTTATCGCAATGGTTGAAACAGATTAACTGCGAGGATTTTCCACTGGTTCTTGTACAACCGGGATATAGAAAATACAAAAAAAAGCTGAGACGCACCTGGAAAAGCAAACACTGGCCTGAAAATCGCTGGGTATCCCTTCTTCAAAAGATCATGGAAAACAAGCCTGATGCAAGAATACTAATAACGGGTTCAGCTTCCGAGTATGCACTTGGGAATACAATTACGAAATCAATCAAAGATAACAGAATCATTCCAGTCGCCGGTCAACTTACGCTTCGACGTTTATTTGCGCTATTGGAAACGGCTCACAGTATCATCAGCGTTGATACCGGAACAGCTCACGCTGCCGCCGCGCTCAACTGTCCCGCAGTTGTGCTGTTTGGTAAAACCGATCCCAGAGTTAATCGGCCGGTAAGCCGGAAAGCACCCGTAACGATCGTAACTGGTCCGCCGGATGCAATCCTGGATGATTTTGAGGAGGGCTGGAAAAAATACCATACTATGGATGCCATATCCGTAACGCAAGTGATCGATGCGTGGACCGGAACATGCCCTAATTGAAATATTTCACCCGACTAATCATTGCTTTTCGAAACATCTCTTCAATTCAATGAATGCATTTTTGAAGTCAATTTTTTGTGTTCGTTCGATCTCTTTCTCCAAAATATCATGAGCAGCATGATATTCCACTGCTGCTTCATTCGATTTACCAAGATCCATCAGAGCACAGGCTTTATATGCTATCGCCAAACCCAAATAGCCCTTCCATTCCTTTTTAAGGTGGCGGTAGACAAAATCTGAAAGAATTTGAATCGACCGCTCAAATACTTCTACTGCTTCCTCGCTTTTTTCAATAAGACGTAACGCCAGTCCTTTATTGACATAAAGCAGAGCCAGATCCGTGAGCAGCTCAGTGCGATTATCCCGTTCAATCATGTGTTTCCAGATAGTGATTGTTTTATCGCACAGATGGATCGCATCATCGTAACGGGAAAGTTCTTTATATACCTCAGCCTGATTGCAATATGCCCTGCAAATAAAATTCCACAAGTGCTGCTGTTTTTCCTCATTGACAAGCCGTAACCAAATTGAAAGGGCTTTGTCGTATAGCGATGCGGATTCGTGAATTTGTTTCAAGTGTTTGAGTGCGATGGCCTTATTCATATATAAAAGAGCCAATGCGTGTAAATATTCCGTTTGACCCTCCTTATAAACAAGATGCTCCCTTACTGTGATTGCTTTATCATACAGTTGCAGCGCCTGATCCGATCTCCCCATATTTTTTAATACAATGCCTTTGTTCATATAGCTATGTGCCAGATGGTGCCGATATTGAAAATTGCCTTTTCCTACGAAATCCTCATATAAAATGATGCATTTATCATATAATGTTATCGCTTCTTCCAACTGTCCCGTGTTTTTCAATGTTATTGCATAATTCATATATGCGAGACACAGCTCCGGTGCATATTCCATCTTTTGATTTTTATATACCAGTTCTTCCCGTATTGTAATCACATGTTTAAATAGATCTACGGAGTCCTCATATTCGTGAATGTTGCTTAACATCAGCGCTTTATTGAGATAAGCCTGCGATAGTTCGTAAGAGATTTCCTGGACCGTACCTTTTACATAACACTTCTCAATTAAGGGTATAGCCTGATCAATCATTCGAATTGCCGGCATATTTTGCTGCATATCCATCAGGTTTGATGCTTTTTGCGAATAGAATCGTGCCAATGCAAGCATCGTTTGAGTCTGCTTTTTTATGTGATACGTACTTTTAAAAATTTCGATGGCTTGGTCATAAAAACTGTCTGCGTGAGCAAAATTTCCAATATCATGAAGCGCTGATGCTTTGCGAACCAGGAGTTTAATTCGAAGTTGAATGATATCGGTATCCTGAAGCTGATCGTCCAGGCTGTCGATCAAATCGATCGCTTTATCATAAAGATCAATAGATCCCCGATAATCACTCATTTGAGAATGAACTATTGCTTTATCGGCAAGGAGATGGGCCAAAGGTATTTTTTGGTTTGAGTTCCCGGCTTGAATACAGTGTTCCAGAATTTCCTGCGATGCTCTAAAAAGTTCCAGATCGGATATCATCTGTGCTTTCAGGGGTCCCTGGATGACTGGTTTG
Source organism: candidate division CSSED10-310 bacterium (assembly GCA_016929305.1). GTDB lineage: Bacteria > CSSED10-310 > CSSED10-310 > CSSED10-310 > JAFGJC01 > JAFGJC01. Next base: position 2,843 of record JAFGJC010000040.1, read on the forward strand.
ATGCCTTGGTATTCATTATGGCTGCCACTTACCAGAGATTTTGCATACTCAATCCAATGGATAGGATCTTTCCACATTGAAGTGTCGAGGGTTGAATGTGAACCAGGCGCACCTTTAGCAAACAATATCGGATGCCAATCCGGTTTAGCTCTTTCAAAATTACTTCCGGTTGCATCCTTGTATATTTCCTTAAGGCGGTTTGCGATCGAACTGAAGTTTCGCCAGCGTTCTTCGGGTTTTTCCCTGAAGCATCGTCGGAGAATTTCAACAATACCGTCGGGCATGCGCGGAAATGGCGGTTCCGGTCCGGATGCAAGATAGTTGTCCAGGATCATATCCGCGATATAACCAGCCTGCCAGGTGACTCTACCGACAAACATCTCGAGAATCGTCAATCCATAACTCCAAATATCGGTTTTTCTTGTTACCTTCTGACCGCTGGCTTGCTCAGGTGAGCAATAGGCAATGGTCATGCCACTGGTGGACACAAGTATATCCGCTGAATCCGTTGTTTGAATACTTCTGTCGATACCTGTTCGATATCGCGCCTGAGCAAGGCCAAAATCTGTAACCTTCGGAATACCGGTTTCAGACATGAGTATGTTGGAGGGTTTGATATCCTGATGAATGATCCGCATTTTATGAGCGACCTCCAGACCCCAGGCAATTTGAATGGCTATATCCAAAATCCGGCTGATCTCAGTTGTTTTGTCTTTTTCAATCCAACTTTTAAGCGACCCGCCATCAACATATTCAGCAAAAATAGCAACTTTGTTATCGATTGTTCTAAAAAACCTGCAAGCGGTAATGTTTGGATGATCAGGTAAAGAAATCCATGTACGGAGTTCACGAAGAAACATGCGTTCATTTTTTGATGTTTGAAAAACACTGTGTGGCAAAGTTTTAACGGCAAACAGAGTGGTATCTGATCTTTGACGCACGAGATATACCGTTCCCATACCACCATGCCCTAAATATCCATCAACAATATACTCGTTCAACAATTTTTGACCCGGAACCCAGTCGTATATGCGATCCATCTTTCCGTCAGGCAGCATAACCGTTTTCAATTTATCGGTCTGCTCTTTTTTTTCGGGTAGTTCAGAACGGTGACTCATCATGAAATCCCAACCCCAGTGCACGTTAAAAATTAATAAATTTAATGATCTGACTCATATTCACCAATTACAATGTTTTCCTGTCCATTCCAATAATATAATGGAAATTTGTCCGGCAGGTTTATCAAAAGCTGTTTCGGTTTTCCAAATTTACCAAACGAAATTACAGAAATTTTGAGTGTATCTGAACCGGGAAGACTTCCATTGGGAAATGACCAGAAAAACGGATATGTGTTATCTGATGTTTCTATTCTCAGGTATTTATCGCGCAATTCTATGATTTCCACGGCCTGAGTCTGGTGGTCAATGACGATGGGAGCGATGGTGACTATTCCTGTATTGCGTGAACAATGGAGAGATAGCGCCTTGTTGATCACCAGATCAGATGTCAGCATAGGCGCTTCCACAAAGGTTCGTGGCAAACCGATGATTCCTAATTCTTTATTGGGCAGATCCTGAATATTGCCAAGGATTTTTTGTGTCATGATTGTTGCTGTCCTGTAGGATGTAATCCAGTACCCGGTGAAAATGACACACAGAAGAAGCAACAATCCTGCAAATACCTGCCGTACAGGAAATTTCATATTATCAATAACAACCGAGATTCCAACCATGAAACCGATCGACGGAAGATGCATATACCAGTTCGCAGGTGCTCCGGATATCGGAATGAAAGCACAAGTTATCCAAATACCGGACAGGGCTAATTTTCTCCACAAATGATATGTGGACACAAAATAAAGTGGCAGGGCATAGATGAGTATTCCCAAAAGGACAATCAGCGGCAGTTGTTTGGTAAAAGCTATGGGCCAGGGCAACACTAACCAGTGGAGATATCGTACAATTCCCTTCCAGGAAGCCAACGAATAGTGAAAATAAACGGATGTTGCAGACGTTGTCAAAGTATGTAGAAGAATACCTCTGATGGAAAAAATCCCGACAGCGGTAAGCAGTAATCCTGCTATCGGTTTCCCCC
>JAFGJC010000397.1 GCA_016929305.1 candidate division CSSED10-310 bacterium
GTATAATTACAAACCTGATTCAAATTGGAATAATGCGAAAAATAGCAAAGGCGTTTCTCAGCCTGATTTTCACCCACCGATATTAGGATTAAAGGTGCTTCCCCGAAAAAACAACGTAGAAGGACCTTTACGGAATCAAATAATTCACGATGATCTTTTTAGGAAATATATAATCGCTGCAAATAAGCGAATGATCAAAAATTGGATGGGTGTTATAAAATATTTATTTAAGGACGCTACCGAGGATCGGCAGAAAAAGCTATATGATTGGTTTCAAAAAGAGGAGGCGCGACACCACTTTCGCGGTTGGAGCCAACAATTGGGCACCCAGACAGCTGAACACAAAGGCGCGGCTCATACCAATGGGCAAGCCATGGATATAAACTATGAAATGAATCCATATTGTCCGGTGTATAGCCAGGAAACCCGCACAATGGTAGGGGAAAAAAGAAAGGATGAACCTGCTGTCGCAGCAGTAGCAAAGGAAAAGAGTTATGGGGAAATATTAAATACCTGTGGTAGAATATATGATCGTGCACTGAGACTGTATGTCCCCACAGTTGAAATAAAAAATGGAATTTTGCCTGATACCGAACCAGAAAAAATCAATAATAGTATTATATATTTTGCCGAACACTATTATAGGAGCCATTATGACTGGACACAAGACAATTCAATACGCGATGCCGCTCCTTTCGCTGCAGATCAGGTTTATAAATTCTACCAGATAATGAATTGGTCTTTACGCTTCTATTTTGATTTAGTATATACTCGGGTAGGTTTGGAGCGAAATCATGATACTACTATGAGCGATCTTAATAATTTTAACCAACCGCATGTTGCTCGATCGGAAGAAGAACTATCGTCATATCTGAATGGTTTGCTCGCCGACACTAGTGCTCCGACATGCCCAACCGCTCAATTTTTGGTTGAAGAGGATGTTTTCAGCGCCGTTGTCACCCCACCGGACTCAAATCCTCTTCTTTTTAGTCAAAGAATAGAAGGTGTGAGGTATCCTTATCAATCGAAAAGTAAGCATATTTATTATCGCTTTAATCTTTCTTCTTTGAACACCTATTCGCAAGAAGACAAGGCGATTATTGTCAAATGCATACGAAATCAAATTATTGAGGATCATCAAAAAATGTCCTTTGGCATGCTCTATGGCAGCGCTGCAAGCAGGCGTGACCCCTGTAATGGTATATTTAATTTCAGCTATGAAACGTTCTTGTCCTTATGCTATTTACCAAAAGATTTGCACCGGCTCCGCGCTTTCGGCTCTTTTTTCTCTCAAGTCGCAGGCGATATGCAGCACTTTGATTATGGTTACAAACAACAACGGGGCATCATGAATGCTATCATTTCACCGGAGGAAGGTGCGATTTGGGTTGTTGGCGCAACACCGAAAATTGAATGGAGAATATACGGCGCAAGCACAATAGATATTTTTTATATTAAACAGAAAGAGGAGAAAGAGATCAAATCAAATCTGAGCGTTTCTACAACAGTTGGATTTTTTGATTGGACGATACCGAATGATTGCGAGGTTGACAATGATGCAATGATTAAAATTGTTGCGAAGGATGATGAAGATAAGGTGGTTGGAAAAATTAAAAGCTCACATTTTTCAATTTCCAAAGGGATGATTCTCTTGCCTGAAAAAGATACAAAATGCAAAGTCGGTGCGACGCAGATCATCCTATGGACTGTGCCAAGCGGTGGTGTAAGCACCGTTGATATTACCTGCACAATACAGGTTAAAAATAAGAAAGCAGAAACAATAGAGATAATAAAAAATTATATTGTTTCCAGTCCTACAGTCTCAAACTACGATGCGTGGATACCGGAAAAGGAGGCTTCCTCCGCAACGCTGGAGATCGTTGCCTTTGATTCAAAAAACAATATGATTGCAGCGATAAAAAGCTATCCATTTTCAATAGATCCGAATTAATTGAATGAAGTCTTAAATCTTATTATGGTTCCTATTGGGGATTTGTATAGGTACATTTAGAAGCCTCCCCCCATTCAACAAAAGCGGTGTCCTCACCCTCCAAAAGCATCCCATAAAAAACAGCGACACCGGATTCCGTTAAGGTTCCTTCTCGAACGGTATTTCCAACGGTGACTCTATAGGGTGTTCCAATGGGCATTGGCTGTCCATTGCCATCAATGAAACGTATAGTCAAAGAACCCCGGTCGTCTCCAACCTCAATCTTGCGGCTTCGACTTCGCCATTCCGGATATTCTATGCTGCCTTTCGCGGAATTTTTTCCCGTAGGTTCCGGCAAAATTCCGACAGGATTGCTGAAAAAAAAGAGTTCCACACGGCGGTCTGCCTGATCATGCGCTGAATTCTTCGGATCTGTATCAAGTTCTTTCTCTGAATCGTCGAGAGGAAAATGTTCGCCGCAACCGTGTATTATCGGTTCAATACCAGCAGGCAACGATGTATTATCCTGCTTCATGTACCGCATTATCAGCGCCCTTCTGGTTTCATTGCCAAGCACTCCATCCTCTGCGAGGGGGCCTTCAGCGCCGCCTTCACTAATCAGTTTCGCATTGTGCAATTTCTGGAATTCCTTGACCTTGTCTGCATTGCCTGGCAGGTTCTGTTCCGATAGAACAGTGTCAAGCATCTGGTTGTTTTCATGCTTTCCCCAGCGCCTGCCGTCGTCGATACTTTCATCGTACCACGGAATCCAAGCATCTATATTATCTGTCAAATATGCCGCAACTGATTCTGCGCGGTCAATGCTCAGTTGATCATTATAAGTCTGTTTCCCGCTAGTGTCGGTATGCCCGATAATTAGCAATTTGCTGTCAGAGTTGTCTTTGTAAATGTTATTGATTAAGCGCAAGGGCTCAATTGCTTCGGGCAGCAAAAAACATTTCATTGTGTCAAAGTACAAACCTTTCATGCGTGCCATCACAACGGGTTGTTGAATGCTGATTTTTTTCTGGATACCGCTCACGATGGGTATCTTTTGATCTATAAGTGTTGAACGAAGGTGTACAACGGTGTTTTTATCCGACTTTTTTATTTTATCATTTTCCCGACCTGTCATGCGCGGAAATTGCTTCCAACGGATACCAAGAACACTTTCCAAATGGGTGATTGAATTCTGTGTAAAGCTAAGTTCTGCGTCGTGTACGCCGGAAACATTTTCCACTTTTGCGATTCCGCAGGAATCAGTTAAGACCGTATCGTTTGTATTTGCTGTTGCTATGACAACCTCGACCGGCTGGTCAATGGGCACGCCAAATTCATCGGCCAGGAGGATTTCAAAGAAGGCTGGAGGTATTGCAGGTTCAAGAGCAATGATAATAGTATGTTTTCCCGCAGATAAAATGAATGGATCCTTCAAATCCGGCAATTCAGGCTCTGCGACGTGGTATTCAGCCATGTGGTTTTCCTTTAAAATGCATGCAAAACTGCAATATCTGTTAAAATAGTAAATAGTATGAATTTGAATCAAACAAATTATATAGATCCTACATCAATTTCAAGCCTGCGCTTGAAATTGATTGAAAAAATAACAGGAACGACATCTTTTTGTCGTTCCGAGGGCGCTAA
>JAFGJC010000398.1 GCA_016929305.1 candidate division CSSED10-310 bacterium
CTTTAAGCTGGTCGGGTTTTAGTTTGTGAATCTTCTTGACAATGGGGGCTGCCTTCTCATCGCGCCAACTGACAGCGCTGAAAATCTGATTCAACTGCGAAGCCGAAAGTTTGATTTTCCGTTCGGTGAGAACCGCCTCCACCTCCTGCTTGAACCGATTAAAATCCTTATACCGCTTCTCTCCTAACGCTGTGTGAAGCTTTTCGGCAATTTCCAATAACTGAAGTTGTTCTTGCCAAGCTTTTTTTGTTAAGAGGAGTTTTTGATTCTTAGGTGTTAGATTGATTTGTTCATTTTCCAAATGTGCCTCAATGGTCTTCTTGTGTTCTTTTAATCCTTCAGCATAGACTTCATCGCCATATTTTTCATAAAGCCACCGGGCCATATCGGCTACAACTGGAATAAAACGCAGTATGGCTATCCGTTCCGTTGTAAATTGTGCCATCAGCCGCAAGGGCCGCTCGACCGTGACCTTGTAATAGCCGAAATCACGATTTGCAAAGATCTTGGATTCTTTATTTTTGGTCATCTTCTGATAGATCGCGGTAATCTGTTGAATGTGATTCTCGGAAAACTCACAGTTCTTTTGTCCCAGATTCTTGCGGAGCTTCTGGTACATTTCCGAGGCGTCGATCAATTGCACCTTCCCCTGGCGTTTGCGGGGTTTGTTATTGGAAAGGATCCAGATATAGGTGGTAATGCCGGTATTATAGAACAGGTTGTTGGGCAACTGGACAATCGCTTCCAGCAGATCGTTTTCGATGATATAACGGCGGATATTGCTTTCCCCACTGCCGGCGTCACCGGTAAACAGGGAGGAGCCGTTATGCACCGAGGCGATCCGGCTACCCAGTGGGCTATCCGTGAGCCGCTTGATCTTATGGACCATCTCCATTAAGAACAGCAATTGCCCATCCGAGCTGCGCGGGGTGGCATCTTCCAGATGAGTTTGGCCGAAATAATCATCCAGTGATACCTGAAACCGGGGATCGATCACTTCCTTGCCGTCCTGGATATATTTCTGGTCGGTTTTCCAGCTTTTGCCATAGGGTGGATTGGAGAGCATAAAGTCAAACCGTAAATTCGAGAATTCATCCGTCGCCAGTGTGGAGCCGAAACGGATATTCTCCGGGTTATTGCCCTTGATCATCATATCCGACTTGCAGATGGCGTAGGTTTCCGGCTGGCATTCCTTACCGAAAAGATAGGTGTCGACTCTGGCCCGAATTTCACCATCCGGATCGGTAATAAATTTCTGGGATTCGGTCAGCATCCCACCGGAACCGCAGGCCGGGTCATAGATCGTGATCGGGTTGGGCAGCTTGTCCTTGACGGGCAGGAAAATAATATGGGTCATGAGCTTAATCACTTCCCGCGGGGTGAAATGCTCCCCGGCCTCTTCGTTGTTCTCTTCGTTGAATTTGCGGATCAACTCTTCAAAGACATAGCCCATCCCCAGATTACTCAGGCCCGGCAGGGTCCGCCCGTCCGGTGCCTTGATGCTTTCCGGGCTGAGATTGATCTCCTCGGAGACAAATTTCTCAATCACATCATGCAGTACATCCGAATCAACCATCTTCTGCACCTGGGATCGCAGGTCAAAGCGTTCGACGATCTCCTTGACGTTTTTACTGAAACCGTCCAGATAATTTTTCATGTTGGCTTTCAGTTGCGACGGGTTACCCAACAGGCTCTTTAGCGTAAACTGGGAGATATTATAAAAAACATAGCCGGAGGCGGTTTCCAATCCTTCCGGGTCCAGTTGCGTAATCCCCACCTCTTCCCGCTGAAAGCGAACTTCTGCCAGCACCGCCTCTTTGGTCGGTTCCAGCAGACAATCCAGCCGCCGCAGAACGAACATAGGCAGGATGACATCCCGGTATTTGCCTCTGACAAAGATGTCTCGTAAACAGTCATCGGCAATGGACCAGATAAAAGAAACAATTCGATTGTGGGCTGAATGATCCATTAATTACCCTGATTCCTTAGTTGTATGGTTTGAGAAAATAGATGGGCGGTTGCTTTCTCATCCCGGTTGTTTTCCCTTTTGGCCATGAAATCCCTTTTAACCTTCCAACGTTTCTAAAATTGTTACAATTCCCATACTTTTCCCAGATTCCCGGCAATTCCCTGTCGGTCTGCCCTAATTTTCCACAAATCTCATTTCCTGTCAATAGTTTATATATTTTCAACTGCTTAGACAGGCTCCCTATCCTTCAAATCTAGTATAGATAAATTCTAATTGAACTTAAACTATTGCAAATGAAATGCTTACAGGAGTCAGAACAAAAACGCCCGGCGACGGATTTTGGGAAATCCGCAAGAACCTGGAGGGGGGATGGTTCCTTTTTTCACCGGACATCTGGTCGGGTTACTCATAATATATCATATTTTCAAAATATCTGTCAGCACAATTATATAAATATTGTGTAATCCTAATATTTTTGATATGTTATCGCTTTGGGAAAAGGTTTAATTAAATTCGTAAGTATTTTCGAATAAAAAAGTCAAGTGCTGGGATTTTGTCTAAACTATATTAAACGAGGAATAATACGATAGTATGAAAACATTGATTATTAGTCCCCCAAAAATAATCCCATGGCTATCTATGGAAGAAAAAGAGAACTCCATAGTGCTCCTTGACTTTGAAGTTGATGGATTAGATGATGGTGCTCTCAGATTTGATCTTAATGTAGTTTTTAATTCAATTCCAGTCAAAAGGGGATTAATTCAGAAAGTTGATTATTATATTGGCTCTTCTGGAGCAGAAGTCGCAATAAATTTTGATCATGGCATAATAAAGGATTATAGTGGCGAACAAATTCTAAGTGTTGACTACTCTAATTCAGTAACTCATCGACGAAATTCCAATATCACAATCAAACCAAATTTTTCACGCAAAGGAAACCAAGAAGAAGTCAAAGTTGGTTTAGGGGCAATATCGTTGGGTAGAGGCTTAGAGAAGACTTTCAGTTGTTCTTTCGAATGTACAGAAAGAATCTTAAGCACAATAAATATGGAAAATTTTCTGCGTTGGATTGTAACTCTTCCTAGAGGGGAAAAAGCAGTGCGTGATTATTTAATAGGGAACTTATATCTTTACGTAAAATGTTTCTCGAAAAATTCTAATCTTAATGGCACAATTAAGGTCAGGCTTTCAGATATTCGTTTTTTTGATGATGAAAGACGGCCATTAAGCAAAAAAAAGTCACTCGTAATGCTATATACAATTTGGAAACAGGGGATTCATATACAAAACAAGAATGGTTTTGAAGTCGATTTTAATGTCAAAAAAGTTTAACAATGAATAATCAGAATGAAATTGTATTAAATGAGCAAACATCTGCAATATTTGAAGAATTAGTATCTGCCCCAGATGATACACATATTTTAGTCAAGATCGGCGAGGTAAAATCCAACGATTTTAGAATATTCATGAATATTATGGGTTTTTCTGACGACTCTGATGCAGTTGAATTACTTAATACAGCAATTGCAGAAGAAAAAAAAGACTTGGTAGCTATTAATACATATAAACATGATTGGGTATCCGAGATACCTGACGAAGAACATGTTTCCTCACCAGCACAATTTCCAGATGAGCCATGGAAAA
>JAFGJC010000399.1 GCA_016929305.1 candidate division CSSED10-310 bacterium
CTTTGATGTTTATTTTCATTCCTTCAACGAGAACTGGAATAAATCGATGGAATTCACCATACAAAGAAACACTTTTAATTACTTCTGATCGATAAGCTTTAAACGTTGTTCCGAAATCATGCAAAGGTACACCCGACCATTTGGCCATGATCCAGTTGGCAACCCTCGATGGCAGTTTACGACTGAAATAGGGATCGACCCTATGTTCCCTCCATCCACTGACGATATCATATCCGGCATCGATTTCCTTTATAAAGTTAGGAATTTCCGATGGATCATGCTGTAAATCTCCGTCAAGGCTAACAATGATGTTTCCTCGTGCATAGTCGAAACCCGCGGCCAAAGCTGCGGTTTGGCCGTTATTTCCTTTCAAGTTCAAGATAAGGATGTTCTTTTCCTCGTTGGGTAAAGACATCAATGCATCCAAAGTGCCATCAGAACTTCCATCGTTTATGTATACAACTTCATAAGTTCGATTGAGGATCTTCATTGTCCCGGATATTTTCTGGTGCAGAATCGGAACATTCTCAACCTCATTGTAAAGTGGAACAATAATCGAAATTTCAGGAAGGTTGTCTTTATATGTCATATTTCATCCATTAGTTTGAGGTTCCGTCTCGCATTTTCATGATAGGGATCAATATTCAACGCTTTTTCGAAATGTATTTTTGCATCAGACTTTCGCCCCATAAGAGATAATACCACACCTAAATTATTTTGACATTCCGCATTTGACGGTTCCAAAATTAGTGACAGAGAAAATTCTCGTAATGCCTCCATGTGTCGATTATTATGCAGAAAAAAAACACCCCGATTATAGAGAATGGTTGAAACCTGTTCAACAGCATTGTTGTCATTCCAAAATTTTGCGCCATTATCCGAAATTCTAAGAAAAGTTTCAAAATTCCTGCCTTTATTGAATGAATTATCTCCTCCTGAAACTGTCAGAAGCGGACCTTGAATTGAAACTTGATCTGGAGATATTGAACTTAGGAATTCTGCATTTTCCCAGTATATGGCATACATTCCTTCATTTTTTTGAATAAGTTTCTGCATCCATGTTCTATTGTCCATGAATGTCGGATCTATATACTTTAATCGAGAGGATATGTTATGGAAAAAATCAGGATTCCGATTCCTAAAGAGGCGGTTTACGGAAATGACATCGATATCGTCGCGAAAATGTTCGGCGATTTGAAGATATCGCACGATGAAATATAGATCGCTTCTTGTAAAAAGTATTGAATCATAAGGGAGATTTTCAATATAACAGATTCCAAAATAACGAGCATATACATGATTTGATAACGAAACATCTCTGGCGAAAAATGGTAATTTTATAAAAGGATATATGCACAGAGATAATAGTCCAATAAGTACGAAACGGTTTTTAGCATAATCCACTGCAGTCGCGATAAGAAAACCACCACTGATGGCAAGTATGATCAGTGTGGGACACAGATATCCCTGAAAATCCCAATTTTCAATGGAAAATGTTCTGCATGCGGTAGTGCCAATCAGAGTTGTTGAAGCAATCAGTAAAAGTCCACCAAAAACAGATGGTCGTTTTAACAAACCCCAAGTAAAACCGAATATTGAAAGAAGTAACCACCATCGAGATTGTTTGATCTGATATCGCATTACTGTTGCCAAATTTCCAGTGAGTGTCTCCTCGTTGTTGTTGTCAGACACAAAAAATTGATTTCTGTATTCTTTTGCAGAAACATAGTTGAACGTCGAGTTTAAATTAACCGTTTGATTCCAGAGAATTTCGGGATTGGCTTTGCTGCGCAGTGGAACAAAGATCACTAGTGATGCGCCTAGCACAATAAGTATAACGGTGAATACCAACAGGCGAGATTTCTCCTTTGAAAGGTAGAATTTTGCTAACCATAAGATAAGGAGTCCCGGTAAGGCAAGCACCGCCAAAAATGTTTGATTAAACAGCATCAAGAACCCGATAAAAGTACCGGTCAAAAGCCTCTTAGGCAGGTTACCCCAGGATAAAGCGGAAATTGATATTATTAACAGAAAAACATGCAAGGCATATGTTTCAGCTCTCAGACTCTGATGCCAGATAAATGGATGACCCAGAAGAAATCCGATGGCGAAGAGTCCTCCTAATATGCCACTTACATTTTGTTTTGATATCAATTGAATGAAGTAGAAAACAGTTGCGATTCCAAACGCCATGAGTAAGGCAGAACAGAGATTGAATCGGTATGCGATATCTCCAAATGGAAGCCATTTCATTGGATTTTCCAGAAAAATATATAATCCATGTCCAGGCGGATGACCGAGACCGTAAGTAAGGCAACTGGAAATGAGATATCCATCATCTCCCCAGTAAATCGTCGGCGCTACGGAAAATAGGAAAATACCAAAAATGCTCAAGAAGATGATGATGTAAAGTATATTTTTAAAAAAACTAACTGACACGGCGCTGTTTATTGAAAATGTTTGAAGTAAATAATTTGAGATATCCCCATATCGTTTTCCCAACTTTCATCTTACTCCCCGTTCTTTTCGTATCACTGTATAAAATGAATGGAATTTCCTTCACCCTTACGGATTCAAGATGACGGATTTTTAACAGCATGTCTGCCATGCAAACAAATCCCTCTTGTTTGAAAAATTTTCCATCGGTCATGCTGTGGATTGATCTTATTAGTTGGTAATTCCATAAACGGTAGAACGATGTATAGGTATGAATTCCGTTCAGTGGGAAAATCAATCGGAGTAAATAATTAATGCCTTTACTCAAAAGAAGCCGGAGAAAAGGATCTCCTATTACCTTACCACCTGGAGCATAACAGGAAGCGAGGATCAATTCTGAACCGTTTGCCAATTCAGCGATCATTTTAGGGATTAAATTGGGATCAGCATTTCGATTGGCTTCCATCGTTAGTAGCGGATCATCGGGTGATGCTTCAGTGATATAAGCATTAAAACCATTTCGAAAAGCTTCGCTGACACCACGATTCATATCATGTTGAATGATTTTAATCGGTAACTGACGTTGATATTGCGATAAGATTGCATATGTGCTGTCGGTGCTGCCATCATCGACAGTTATTATTTGATAACGTATTTTTTCTTTTTCTAAGACCTGTTTCAGTTGATCGATAACTTCCGCGATTTGGTCTTGCTCATTAAAAACTGGGATTACGACATATAATTTCACACAAGAACCTCAACGATTATTTAATTGACATTATAGCAATCTAATGACTTCTGCCATTCTAAAGTTCTATAAAGACCTTCTCGTTGAGAAATTTTCGGTTTAAATCCCAGCAATTTCAATGCTTTGCTGATATCAGGAATACGCCGGCTGACTTCCTGGAATTTTTTTGTTTGGTAAATTTCGTGATGATCAACAAACCGAATAGGTGCCGATCCCTTACCACCAAAAACTTCAAAAGCCATTTGGGCAAGGTCTTTTATGGATATTTCTTCGTAAGGATTGCCAATATTGATGATTTCTCCAATTGCTTCATCACATTCAAGCGCACGAACTGTCATTTCAATCGCGTCGCTAACATACGCAAAACATCTTTGTTGTGTTCCATCTCCGTGTACGACCATTTCTTTTCCTCTAAGCAATGCGTCGAAGAATAGAGCTTGGGGTCCGCCACTTCGAGGTGATAACTCGTGTCTGGGTCCGTAAGTATTAAAGTAACGAATAACAGTGATTGGTTGATGATATTCACGCTGATGTGCGAAACACAAATGCTCATCGAATATTTTACTCGCGGCATAACCCCAGCGGGGTATATCGGATGATCCGAGGACAAGATCTCCTGATTCCTGGAAGGGTATTTGTTCACTCCTGCCATAAACATCTGAAGTTGATGCAAACAGAAAACGAGATTTCCATAAATTTGCCATTCGAAGCATTGACGCCGTTCCAAAGGAATTGGTTTCTAGAATATCGATGCCTTTTAATCCTGGGATTTCTATTTTGTATGCTGCCATATGGATAATAGCATCATGACGGGGTAACTGCATCAATGATTCGTTGTCTTTTACGTCCATTTGATAAAAAGTAAAATGATCTGACGTGTTTGCCTGGCTGAGATTTTCAAAACAACCGATGGATAAATTATCGATTCCCGTAACTTTATATCCACGATGAAGCAGAACATCTGCCATATGCGATCCCAGAAGTCCAGCTGCACCGGTTACCAGAACAGATTGCCGGGTTTTAATCATGGTGTACCTCCTATAAGCCAGTCTATCGTTTTGGGACCAAGAGTAAACATCACATCAAGAATACTTAAAGGAACTTCGGATCCTTTCGTGGCCGGTGAGATGCATTCAGGTGAAAATACCTGATAGATTAAAGTGATTCGTTCCTTTCGAAACAAATCATCATTCAGGTATTTTTTTGCACCTTGCCCGGATATGTAACTTTTGCCACCCACCGATTTGATCAAACTTATCAATCGCTCTGTCCCCGTTCCGTGTTCATTCAATTCACTTGCGAGAAATGTTTTATTTGAGATACCAAGCATTTTTCGAATTTCTGTCAGTAGTGCAAGATTTAGCGATACTAGATAGTGATATTCACGAGCATAGATATTTAAAAGAAAATCATACACATAAGAGTAATATGGATACTTTCCATAATTATGACGAAACGTCAACAAGTGTTTTCGTTTCCAGTCCACCTGATTGTTTATCCTGATTTCTTTTGTCGGGTGATTATAAAATCCTTTCGATAAAATGGGTACAGTTAGCCAGTCGATTTTATTTGACAAACGAATTCTATTCCTGTTTTGAAATCCGTTTTTTGTAAATGCTGCTGTATCCAAATAA
>JAFGJC010000400.1 GCA_016929305.1 candidate division CSSED10-310 bacterium
ATGTTCCATCCGCAGTATGTCCATGCTAAGTCCGTGGTGCCCATACCCCATCGGAGGTATACCGCACTCTTTTCATCGGCAATATCTGCAATACTGAATTCCCACCATTCCCAGTTGCCTCCTTCCAGCGTGACGGGTCCGTTCTCCCATACCGTTGTCCATGAAGTTCCATTGTTGGATACCTCAATAAAGGCATGATCATATATATTCTGTTCCACACCGAGCCAACACCAGAAACCGAATGTTGTCTGCTGGGCATTGGAACAATCGATCGCAGATGTCTGAAGCCAGCGTGTTGCCGGTAGATTGTTTTCATAACCTCCGTTCAAATTATATCCGAAAACATTGGATCCGCTGTATCCCGAGAGCGGATCCGGCTGACCGTGATCACCACCGTTTCCCGTAGGCAAACCCCAATTCCACAAACCTTCGCCTATCCAGCCCGGATGTGAATCCATCGTCTCGTTAAGCAGAACAATACGCTCCATGGTCGTAAGTATGTAATAATTTCCAGCATTGTCATCCGTAGTCGTATTACCCGCTTCATCGATACTGGTGACCATGAATACATATTCTGTGCACTCATCCAGATTATCCAGATGAACATGATGTTCTGTTTCAAGTCTCAAATCAGCTTCCACCTGATCTGGATTTTCCGTCCCATATCGGACAATGGATGATGAGATTTCATCAGTAATCCAGTTTATCGTTGCACTGTTATCCGTAAGACCGGATATGGTTATTATGGATATGACCGGTGCTTCACAATCAACAGAAGCAATAGCTGAATCCGGAACCATCAGGTATTCGGCTTCCAATTGGTCATCATGTGATACAGAAATCAAACCGTCACCGTTTGCTGCGGGAACCTCTGATAATGGAACGGCATTTGCGAAATGACCTGGTTCAGTTTCCAATAGTTCAAACGTTTCACCTGCCGGTTCTGAGGTTGACCGGACGGTTACGAACACACTTTCAGTAGCGTCTCGATCAATAACGGTCAGATTGGCAGTGTCACTGCACATGTACCTGTTTCTGTCGAATCGAATCCCGCTCACATTAAAGATCTCATGCTGTAAAAGCGATTCCAGGTCGGGTCGAGGTCCAATGTATTTTGTCACCGGCTCCGGCTGGGGTGCTCCGGTATCAGTAATGATCTGTCGCAGATCGTTTGGTGAAAGAACGTCTCCCGAGAGTGTTTTATAGATGGATTGAGCGACACAGCAAACACCGACGATCATGGGTGACGCGCCTGATGTGCCCCCGAATTCTTGTGTGTAATAATAATTAATTCCTTCACCGGAATAAAGATCTCCATATCCGGTTGTGATGATCTGGCTGCCCCATCCGTTGGCATCCATTCGCGATCCATAATTGGTGAACCATTCCGGCTGCATGGCATAGGGTGTTCCGGCGCCGACCATAATCGCAAGCGAATCTCTGACGCTGCGATCAAACTTGCCCTGATAAATGGCTGCGTCAAGATTTTCTGATCCGTTTCCTCCCGCTTCAACGCAAATCCTGCCCAGAGCCGTCGAATTGGCAATGGCATCATAATTCGCCTGCCACCACTCCATCGGCACATAATTACCGTTAGGTCCAATCCCGTGAAGCTCAATCAGCCAAACATCTCCTGGGTCCAATGCGGCACTCGCAATATCAAACCATGAACCGACATTGTCCGGCCAGTCATCAATGGCGATAGCTACACCACCGACTGGCACCAATGGTGCGATTCCTGTCACGCCAAACGCATTTTCTATACCACGGATTTCCCCCATAACGGCTGTGCCGTGATTAATGTAGTCCATATCAGAACTGGGTGTTCCGGCAGTAAAAAAAGGACTGGGCAGATCGAAATGTGACCAGTTCCAGGCCAATTCCACATCCACCATTTTTACCTGCTCGCCTTTACCTCCTTCATAACTCCACGCAGCATATGCATTAACACCCGTGGGTGATGCCTCCAGGTAATCCTGACTTTCAACATAACTGGGCGGTGTCAGATAATCAGGAAACGAATAATAAGCAAGCTCCGGAATCGGTTCCGGATAAATGCATTCGACACTGTCCAGGTGATGGAATTCATCGAGAAGCCTTAAAGCAGTTTCCTGATTTTTCGGTCCAAGTGCAAAATAGAGATTGAGATCGGCAAGCTCCCTGCCAGTCCGTAATTGACCTTCGTCTCGCTCAAGATCATACACAGATTCGGGGCGGCTGAACAAACGAGCGATCCGCGTTCCCGGATATCGATCCAATATCGCATTCATCGGGTGAGTATCAACATCCCTGCTGGACACAAATCGCCCGTCCCGAAACCGAATTCCGGATCCTTCCACAAATTTTATAACCAGCAGATCCCATCGCTCACTCTCCTGGATATTCACGAACTCTGTTTTTGGAAAGACAGCTCGGGGGATCAAAGTCTTTGCAGATACGTCCGTCTGCAAGGTCATACAAACAATGATTGCCATATATACTGATTTCATAGAGGTAATATTCCTCCTTTTTTTGAGTCCCACAAAGTATCTTCAAAATCAGTGCCAATTGTTCAGAAGCAGACGATACCCACGCACTAAAAATTCAGATATAGCCTTTATTGCTGAAAGCGAAAATCCAGCCGTTCAACAACTTCACAGTGGAATTTCTTGTAATTTCTTGAGTAAATCCTTTATAGTGCATAATGGGAAAATTTATGATTTGTTTTCACTGCTACCTGATATCATAAAAGGTAAAGGACAGAGGGGGTTTAACATGAAAAGGGGATGGATTCTTCTTGCTCTTTTAGTTCCATTGACGATGAATGCGGCTTTCGTTCCACTGGATAACGGTGCAGAACAGGCTGATGTGGTCAGATATACCGTTGATCGGAATTCTGACGGTTTTGTGGTGGAGGTTTTCTTTCCGGGATATAGCATTGATGCACTGGAAAAGGATGGAAAAACTTTCAAACAGGTTACCATCAATGGATGCGGTTTAAAAGGCGTACTGGGCAAACCCTACCTTCCATTTAAAGGGATCATGGTGGAGATTCCCGCTGGCCAGGAGGTAACCATATCGGATATTCAGTTCGAGCAAGATGAACACCCGCTGACCTCGC
Organism: candidate division CSSED10-310 bacterium; assembly: GCA_016929305.1. Lineage (GTDB taxonomy): Bacteria > CSSED10-310 > CSSED10-310 > CSSED10-310 > JAFGJC01 > JAFGJC01. Next base: position 3,101 of record JAFGJC010000400.1, read on the forward strand.
ATATCTTGCCCATGCAGCCGCCTCAACCGGACGTGGGTAAAAGTGGTGGCAAAGATAAATTCGTTTTCGATGAGGATGCATATGCATCGAATCAATTGTTTCCTGAAAAATGTGTGGAAATTACCCGGACGGGATTTATCCGGGGCCGAAGGGTGGTTTTTCTGGAAATATCACCATTTCAATACAACCCTCAGAAAAAAATTCTGTTTACGACCCCAAAAATGAAAATCTCGCTGAAGATAACAGGAAAAATTGATGAATTGACGATGGAATCCCGGCAACGACTGGCTTCAGATGGTTTCGAGCGCATTCTGTCGGGTATGCTTGCCAATTATGAACCGGTAATGCCGATGCGTGAGAAATCCGGCAAGGAGGGAGCGGATTATCTTATCATTACTGCAGATCAATTTGCTGACGAATTGGCATCATTTGCCGCATGGAAAACCCGAAAAGGATACAACACCGTCATCGCAACACTGACGGATGTCGGTGGATCGACCAGTAGCGATATCCTTTCCTATTTAGAGAACGCTTATGATAACTGGACACCAGCTCCCACATATGTTCTTCTGGTCGGGGATGTCGGCCTGTTGCCATCGGTAACAGTAAGTCCGGATGCTTACGGTTATAGTTTTCCTTCCGATTTGTCCTATTCACTGTTGGATGGAGGTGATTATTTCCCGGATATTTTTTTAGGACGTTTGAGTGTCCAGACGGAAAGCGAATGCACCAATGTCATTTCCAAAATCATGACATATGACCGAACGCCTGATATCGCAAACTGGTACAATAATGCACTGATTGCAGCATATCTTCAGGATTATGACAATTACGATTGTTACGCGGACAGATGGTTTTTTGAAACGGGAACACATGTGATGGATTACCTGGACAATACCATCGGTATGGGAATATACACGGCGATGTGCACCGATAACAGCTCATGCAATCCCTATTATTTCCGCAGTGACAGTTATCCGCACCGGCCGGCGCATCCGTCGCAGGTGCCTGCCGAATACTCAAATCTGTTCACGACATCGTCACAAGCAACCAATGATGTGACTTCAGCGATCAATGCCGGCGTCGGGCTGGTCCAGCATAGAGACCACGGCGGTGAGACGGGATGGGGTGATCCGCCCTACAGCGTTTCAAATGTAAATGCGCTGACGAACGGTATTAAAACGCCGGTCGTTTTTTCCATAAACTGTCTTACGGGCGCTTTCGATTATTCCTCGAATTGTTTTGCCGAAGCCTTTCAGAAACATTCGAACGGTGGAGCTGTGGGAATTGTTGCTGCGACCCGCGTCAGCTATTCCGGATACAATGATCTTTTATGCCATGGAACGTATACCTGTTTCTGGCCTGATTACGACTCGAGTCACAGTGGAAACATGTATTCAAATTCATTTATAGTTTGTGAAGCCCTCGCTTATGCGAAGTATTACATGTATATGTATGAAGGTGATTCGTCGGCAACATTATATTCATCCCGTTTGTTTCACTGGTTTGGCGATCCGGAAATGATGCTCCGAACCGATACGCCGCAAACTCCCGGTGCAACCCTGCCGGTACTGGTTCCCGTCGGAACGACACAACTTACGATTCCCGTCAGTAACGAAGGAGCGCTTGTTGCGGTCTCGCAAAATGGACTGCTGCTGGGATCTGCTTACGTTTCGGGAGGTCAGGTGATCATTTCGCTGAGTTCACAGGTCCAAGCAGGATCACCGATCACTATCGTCATTACTGGATATAATTTGGATCCTCTGGAACAGGATGTTCCAACGGGTGTTCCTTCCTGTGGTGTGATGGATTTTGATGCTGAGGTTTATGCTTGCAATGATGTCATGACAGTTTCATTGTTTGATTCGGATCTGAACGCTAACGGTTCACAGATAGAAACCGTCGATATCTGGGTTTATTCCACAACGGATTCGACCGGCGAAACCATCACTCTGACTGAAACCGGAGTGGATACGGCAATTTTCGAAGGTGTTGTTCATGGAACATCCGGTTCGCCAGGCGTTGGTGAAGTGCAATTGACGCATGGAGACACCATTTATGCAGAATATTACGATGCGGATTGTTCTGGATCGCCGCAGACGGTAACGGAGACGGCGGAGGCGGATTGCCAGGGTCCGGTGATCAGCGGTGTTTCGATATC
>JAFGJC010000401.1 GCA_016929305.1 candidate division CSSED10-310 bacterium
ATTTTAACATTAGTGTTTTCCTAACAAATTCAATATCAATGCTTTAATGATATTGAATTTGTTAGGATTTAAACCGTTAGCAGTATATTACAGATACCGCACAATGACATCAAGATTACGTTTTTGCGGACCGGTCACGAGTCTGGTGGGATAACCGACAGGAATGACTGCCATGAATTCACCATGCGGCTCGCCCAGGAATTCCAGAACATCCTTTTTGATGAGAATAAGAATCCCGAGCCATACGGCCCCTAATCCCATCGATGTCGCCGCCAAAAGCATGTTTTCAACTGCTGCTGCAGAGCTCTGAATTTCCATAATTCTGAAAAAATCACGAGCCCACTCCTTTTCAAGTTCGAACAGCTGCGGTCCCCGTTCGATCAATTCGCCGGTATTGACAACTGCGATGACTGCCTGAGCGCTTGCTATGCTGCGGGCTGCCATGCGCAGTAATGCACTGGAGGGTTTGGGAAGGTGAGTTGCTTTATGTGAGATGAGGCTGGCAAAATCAACTCTCTTTGCACCGCGGATAACAATAAACCGCCAGGACTGCTGATTGTGCGCTGAAGGAGCCTGATTTGCTGCGTAGAGAATAGTGTTGATACAATCATCCGGGACCGGCAGTTCATGATTAAAGGTGCGGATGCTGTGCCGGTTGACAATAGTCTTGAGTGTTTCGTTTCTTAGGTAGTCCATGGTATTTATGTAAACCTTTTCTGCTAGTATGAAAATGATGAGAAAATGATGACTGAAAATTCAAAATATATGTTATTGTTAGTTACCACGTTTCCGTCTTATAAAATATAGTATAATTTCCGATCGAGTCATAGAAGAAGAGAGCAATGAAAGGTTCGTGACACTACCTATGTTCAAAAAGGAGAGGCACATATCTATTAAACGGAGGATCTTCTGGGTACTCTGCTCGTTCCGGCTCTGACGGTTTAGAGAATAATAATCTTGCGTATCACGGCATGAGTACCGATTGAAACTCGGATGAAATAGGTTCCGCTGAAGTATTTTCCCTTATCAGAGCAATCCCAGGTGAATAGCTGCGATAGAGATTGGGTGTTTGAGAATGTTTGAATTAATCGCCCTTGAGCTGAATAAATATGTATAGAGGTAGGTTCAAGAGAATTTACGGATATCCTGATTTGCACCAACCGGCTGTTGGGTTGGATGATCGCAATCGAGGATAACGCATTAATATTTATTTTGTCAACTGAATTTGATGTCTCATTGTATGGTTTTGCAAGAACGGCTATCGCGGCGATGCCGGCTTTTGAGATATTATCGAACAGTTCCATGTCATTGAGTCCTGTCGGACACCCCAGTGTGTCATAGTTTGTATGATTAGCTGGATTTTCGTATTCTTTTTCGATGCATAGCATACTCACATAGCCTTGAGTATTGAAGCTCACATGATCAGATCCAAACCCTTCAAGATACTCATATGTGTCAAGTGAGGTATATTGCTGAACAACGCCTTTCATAAATTCAGTAACAAATTTCGAATTAGCGCTGTTATTGTTGAATCCTTCAAGTTGAACGAGGTTTTTTGAGGAGGCAGATGAGTGTCCTAGCATATCAAACGTGACTGCCCCTCCGATTAAAGTATGCTTTGCGTTTTTCATATTATTGACGAATGCCTTACTCCCGATCATACCTCCCTCTTCTCCATTGAAAAGGACGAATTTAATGGTGTTTTCAAAGGAGTATTTCTTAAACACTCGCGCACATTCTAGAACAGCAGCTGTTCCGGTTGCGTTATCATCTGCCCCAGCAGCCTTAAACGGACCACTGGTGGTGACTGCGTCCATGTGTCCTCCGACAACACAATAATTTGTCGATGAAGGATTTTTCGATCCTTTTTTAACACCGACGACATTCGGTCCGCAGGAACTGTTAACACTTTCCAAATATGCGCTGTCGCACCATTGGCTTAGAAGTGTCCGAAGCCATGGACAAACAACACTCTTGTTTTCTGTAGTTGAATAATGCCGAGATGAAAACGATTGCAATTTTCTCACTAGATTTTCCATGGTATCTATGGAGACTTCGCTCAGCATTTTGACTATTAGCGGATCTTTGGTTCCTGATGGGGCAAAACGAATGTTCGATTCATCATCGAATTGAAGCGGTGAAAAATCTAAGAGCTCTCTTCTCAGGGGAAGGCTGCGCAAGGAATCACTATACTGACTGACCGTCTTAAAAAGGAGGAATGCCTCATATCGTTTTAGAATCATACCGTAACGAAGAATCGTTGGTTCCCATTGGCGGGAATTTCCAAGAAGATAGTACATGTTTGTTCGGGGATTAGTGTCTAAGATCGAAAACGAACAGTCTCTCGCTTTCTGCAGCTGGTGTAACTGTGTATCATCAATAATGGCAAGGTAATCAGTACCGATTTGGCGGAAAATGGAGTATTCGTTTCTGCTCTTTTGAGGAAGATTGTTGAAAACCGCAAGATATTCCGCGGTATAACAAGCTGAGATTATTATAAATACAATGTGCAGTCCGATTATCTTCTTCATAAGCACTCTTCTTTTCTTAAGTTTTTAGTGGCTTTAAAGCATTATTGCGTCTGAAACAAGAATTTTCAGCTCTTGCGGGTCTGATGCAGGGGGATGAGTACACATTTGAATCTCCCTAGAAATATCGATTTGTCTCATGTACATCATAAATATAAATAAAAACTTCTTTAAAGCAGATTTAATATCCATAAGGCGCTTAGCGCCCTCGGAACGACAAAAAGATGTCGTTCCTGTTATTTTTTCAATCATTTTCAAGCGCAGGCTTGAAAATGA
>JAFGJC010000402.1 GCA_016929305.1 candidate division CSSED10-310 bacterium
ACCTTACCGGCTAGAACCGCCTGTAAACGGGTTTTTGATGCGGCACCACGGTTTCCAGCTCGTATGATATCTTCCAGGTCCCTTTGTGCCTGTTCCAGTTGTACAACAACGTCTTTGAGTGGAATGGAAGGTGTGTCATCCGGAAAATCCAAATCAAGTTCAAGATTCGCCATAAGGTTCAAGATGTTGGTTCGAATGGTTTCGATGGGTTGTTTCAGGCTTCCGGAAAGCATGCGCAGGGCCAGTCTGAGTTCGGCTTTTGATTCTGATGCGGTGAGTTGAAGGACAGCTTCCGCTTGGCTCAAATCGAGTTTGCCGTTCAGAAAGGCTCGTCGCGTGAATTCGCCCGGTAAGGCTGCTCGAGCGCCGAGATGATAAATAATGGACAGAATTTGCTCCACGATCACCGGGCTTCCGTGACAGGATATTTCGACGGTATTTTCGCCGGTATAGGAGTGTGGCGATTTGAAATAAGTTACCAGCACCTCGTCGACTGGCTCAGTGGTGGCAGGGTTGATGATTTTGCCGGAATAAACCCGCCAGGGAATCCATTTTCGATTTTTCTTTGATTGAAAAATCTGTTTTGTAATGATTGCAGCGTCGGGTCCTGAAATCCTAATTACGGATACCCCACCGATTCCATGGGGTGTTGCTACGGCGGCGATAGTGTCATTCATTGTCCTGGGAATAGTAATCGGTTACTCGATCTTCCGGATATTCATCCGAATACGCGTTGCCAGATCGGTAATCATGATTTAAATAATCCTGTTGGGAAGATTGGCGGAAGTTCGCGTGAGACTGCCGGCTATTGAAACTCGGGACGACCCTGATCGGTTGAAAAAATCCGTCGCCGAGACTTGCGGTTTTTATACCTCGCGCCCGATTGGCAGCGATATGAAACAGCCTGCGTTCTGATGGCGTTAGCGGTTCGGTCACGATGGATTCACCTGAATCGGAAACTTCCCGAATGATCGAATGAGCCATTCGCTCAACTTGCTGTAGCCGTCGTGTACGGTAGTCATCAGAATCGACGGTAACCGGTGTAAGTTCATTGGTGTTTTTGTTGACGGCTCGGTTGACAAGGTGCTGAAGTGCGTCAAGATTCTGACCTCGATGTCCAATGACAAGACCCGGTTCGGCTCCGGTGATGTTCAAATATACTGATCCCGGGCGGAACGAAACCGCCACTCGGCCACTCAAACCCATCCTCAGAAGTGTTCCCTGCAAAAAATCTGCGGCATCACGGGCGGTATCGAATAACGGATCCATCATTATCTCAACTCGAGGCGTTCCAGAACCGGGATCCGGACCTAAGATATCATCACTCACAGGGAAATCATTATCCCCTGTATCCTCCAAGATAAAATATTCTTCATCTGAATCAGAATAATTTCCATTTGCGTCGCTATTTTCATCATATTGATAACTGTCATCTTTCGTGTTGTCCATTGATTATCTCCTCTAGCATTTCGCATTTAATTATTTCGTTTTTTTCCCTGTTTAAAAGGTGTTTCATCTGTCGTTTTTGGCAAGGAACTGTCACCGAAATCGGCTTCAGAAAGTTTTTTAAGCGTTCTAGCCTTAAGTTTTGGCTGATCGCCATCTTTGGGTTCCTGAGCGCGATTCATGATATATTGCTGTAAAATCGTCAACAGATTATTAACAAGCCAATAAAGAACGAGTCCGGAAGGAAACTGCCAGAACATGGCGGTAAAAATTATCGGCATGAACATCATCATTTTTGCCTGTCGGGGATCCCCGGCGCTAGGTGTCATTTTTTGCTGAATAAACATGGTTATTCCCATGACCAGCACTAGCGGATTAAACGGAAGATTGATTCCGGGAATGGTAAATATCGTGTCAGGTTGAGACAAATCCTTTGCCCATAAAAAAGAAGCTCCACGCATCTCAATCGAGTACATCAATATCTGATACAGAGAAATAAAAACAGGGATTTGAATTAACATGGGCAGGCAACCACCCATCGGGCTGACACCATGCTTTCGATACAATTTACCCAGTTCCTCCTGCATTTTTCTGGGTTCTTTCCGAAACCGCTCCTGAATCTGCTTTGCAAGCGGCTGTATCTCCTGCATCTTTTTCATTGATTTCATGGACATATGGGAGAGCGGAAATAGTACGACTTTAATGGCTATGGTCAAAATAATGATCGATAAACCATAATTTTTGACATATGCCGTTGTTGTAATCAGCATGGAATAGAACAATTTTCCTAACCAGGATATCCATCCAAAATAGACGATCCTTTCGATGCCGATATCGAGTTGCTTCAGTTGATTGTATTTTTTGGGAGCTAAAATTAAATGGAACTTGGCTTCCGAGTCGTCACTTAACAGTGGATAAATGGGGAGATGGTATCCTGGAGACGCTTGAGTCACATTTCCTTTCTCACCCGTTTTAGTCGGTAAAATAAACGCGCGTAGTTTATAACCGAGTTTTGCCGAGAATAGGCGATTAGGGACAAGACCTGCGAAAAAGAAATCTTTTTCTGTGGCTACCCACTGAATAATCGATCCGCCAAAATCCTCTTGCGGCGTCCCCATTACAAGGTTTTTTGTTTTTATTTCCTCCCGTTTATTATCCATCGATATGACCGGACCAGAATGCATCCGGCTATTTCCGTTTTCTTCAGTTGGCAACAACAATTGATCCGGCAGATATAATGTCATTTCTCCAAAATTCCGATAAATCGGGCTGCCATCATCTGCCCGCGACGGTTTGAGATCTTCCGGATTGATGACAAAATCCACCATGTAATTATCATAATAAAATGTAAACTGTTTTTTCAGTTTTAGTCCGGAAGGTGCAAGTGCTTCCAGATCAATCGTAACTTCCGGATTTCCTTCATTAAGTACGACAGTTTCACGCTCAAAATTTGAAACATAGACAGTTTTTAAAAAATAAACGGATTCATTTTCCCCGATCTGCACGTCGCCCGGAAGATATGTTGAGGTTTCCGGATCGATCAGTTGGTCGACATGTCCGTTCGTCGAAATATCGCCAGTTAATTTCCAACTGGTAAGATGACCGCCCCGCGTTGACAGGATTGCAGAATATTTATCTGTAACAATCTGTATCGAACGTTCTTCAGGCTCGGGTGTCGGTTCTATTTGAACTTCTTCCTCAATCGCTTCAGTGTTCAGTTTTGCAGTATCAATAACAGGGATTTCTGAATGTGAAACTGCAGGAACGGTCGGTTCCCGTGTGTCACTGATCGTTGTTTGGTTTTGGACTGATTGAGTTCTTTCCGGTTCGAAATATTCGTGATATATCATCTGATAGATAAACAAAGCGGCAAGTGATAACACGATGGCAAGAATCGTACGCTTTTCCATTTTAATGATCTTTCTTGTTGAAAATCGGTTTGAATTCAGACCGAGATGCAGGTACTGGGTCGAATCCGCCTGAGTGCCAGGGATGGCATTTTAACAGTCTTTTGGTGCCGAGAATAATACCTCTCCAAACACCCCATCGATCCACTGCTTCCGCAAAATATTCTGAACATGTGGGATGGAAACGGCAGGCAGGTCCCAACATCGGTGAAATGTATAACTTGTATGCTCTCAGGCATTTAATGATACATCGCTTCATGGTTGGTAATCGCAGTAAAGTGAGGGAGTGTTGATAAGATTGGCTTTGGAGAACAAGTCGCCTAATTGATAATGGATGTCTTGAAAAGATGCTTTTAGTATTTGATGTTTTGCGACAATCACAATATCATAACCCGGTTTCAAAGAGTGGGCCATCGATCGCATTACTTCCCTTAAAATCCGCCGAATTCTATTCCGTTTGACGGCTTTGCCAATATAACGCGTTACTGTTAACCCATATCTCATAATGTGAAGGTTATTCTGAAGGAAGTGCACGGTACACAATGGTCCTGACAATTTTCGACCTTTGCCGTAAACTTCACGGAATTCTTGATGATTCCTGAGTTTTTCAAAACTGGATGAGGACAGCGAAATGACCCTTACACCACTAAGCGTTTTCTGCCTTTTGCACGGCGGCGTTTCAGGAC
>JAFGJC010000403.1 GCA_016929305.1 candidate division CSSED10-310 bacterium
AAAAACAAAGTTCCATCGTATCTTGAAGATCAGCTCACCAAAGATGTAATTAACAGAAGTATTGAATACGAAGCGGACTCGCAACAATACAGCATCATCAAGCGTACCATCATGATCAGTCTGGATTGGGGTTTGATTTTCTTGGGATACAACATTATCGATCAGTTTATAAGAATTCATCTGTCCAACCACTACATCCGAGGTCTGGTTTTTTTCGGGCTACTCGGACTCATCAGCTTGATTTTTCAACTTCCGTTTTCTGTTTATCATGATTTCTTTCTAGAAAAAAAATATGGTTTTAATAAGAAGACATGGAAAATATTCATCTTGGATCTTTTTAAAACAATCATAATCGGAATCATTATTGGGGGCATCCTGCTCGTTTTGATATTATTTATTATGAAAAATACCGGCTCCTTCTGGTGGATATTTGCGTTCGTTTCTATCGCCTTTTTTCAGCTTGTTTTCCTTTGGATCTATCCACTGTTGATCGCACCACTGTTCAACAAATTCACACCCCTCAAGGATAATCTCGCTGAGAGTATTGAAAACCTGGCAAGACGTATCGGTTTTAAAACCTCCGGCATCTATACTATGGACGGCTCAAAACGTTCCGAACACTCAGATGCATATTTCACCGGAATTGGAAAGGCAAAACGAATCGTTTTCTTTGACACACTTATTCAAAAACTGGAACCCCAAGAGATTTTAGCTGTGCTCGGACATGAAATGGGTCATTTTAAATTGGGACACGTACGGAAAATATTATTACTGACAATGACCAGTCTCTTTTTGTTTTTTGTTTTCTTAGCCTATCTTAAAGAAATACCGGTTTTTTATCCCAGTTTTGGATTTGCCTACCAATCAGATTACGCTGCAATTATAATATTCAGTCTGCTGTTTTCAGAGTTAATGTTCCCTTTTCAATATATCGTCTCAAGGTTGTCAAGACATCATGAGTTTGCAGCGGACAGATTCGCAGTGCAGGCGCTGTCCGATTCAAAAGCTCTTGAGACATCTTTAATCAAACTCCACAAAGATAACCTGTCTTGTCCGTGGGTACATCCGTATTATGCAGCGTTCTATTATTCCCATCCAGCTTTGGAGGAAAGATTAAACAGCATCAGAAAAAATCGTCAGGACAGATCTGATGCTGGCAGTAATTTACCGGATTCAAATTCGTCCCAGAAATGCCATAATCCGGGGTCAATCGCAACCTGATCTTCATACCATCTAACCAGATAAGCGGTTATTTCCAATGGATTATCCGTATTACAACTGAGTGGCGGATGGATTTCACAGTTATATTTCCCTTCCAACTTTCGGTGAACCGAAACAGGTAACAGAGGAGCGCCTGTTTTTACAGACAATGATGCCGGACCGACAGGGAAAGGAATGGAACCGCCCAGGAAAGGAAATCTGATGATTTTTCCCAGCCATTTCCCACCACCGGCAGGATCAATCGTTACCATGACCGCGCCGTTGTCTTTCAACTGAGTGAATATAGGTCTTAAAAACTTGTCGGCAGGAAATATTTTTGCGGGAATCATACCTTCATACTTCATGCGCAGGCGAAATGCTACATTTCGACCTATCCAGCTGAATCCCTCGTCAACAGGTAAACCGATTTGGATTATCGAATATCCTTTGGAGCCTAATCCGAACAAGGGAAGCTGTATTGGTCCATAATGCCCAAGTGTCAGAATCACACCCTTACCGGCTGACAAAGCGTGATCGAGATGATTCAATCCAGAGAATTCAATCAGTGAATCAACATGCTTGATGTTTCGAATAAATCGAGGGTACAAAAAAATATGTAAACGATCAAAATAATGATTTCTCAGATATGACCTTAGAACACTTTGCAAACCTTCTTCCCGAATATCAGGAAGCCCCATTTTGATATTTTTTTCGATGTGACGTAATGTGTTTTTGAAGAGTTTGAAATGCATTTCACCCATCAAATACAGGAGTTTTATGGAAGTTTTTACCGGAAGAATGCGAAAAAACCAGCGCACAGGATACCAAATGAATAAGCGTGCGATATCTCGCTTGAGACTCTCCCTTGTCAGCATAGTTGCATATCTTCTGTACTTAATGCATATCCGCTATGTTTAAATCGAAAAGCATATCGAAAAACCTTTATCGCTGACTTTGCCAAGTTGTAGGCTTGTCGCGGGGATTTAAAAAATGTAAACGCTGCAAAAAATAAATATACCACAGATCCAAGTATCATAACGATCCGAACTTTTTTCTCACGCCAAGATCCATGGTGACGGCGAAAGTACTTTAGCATGCTCTTGTAAAATTCATCGCCGATATTGACACTTTGCTTGACACTCTGACCACCGTAATGGATTATTTGAGCATCAGGAAGATAATATATTTTCCATCCGTTCCGCTTGATACGGTAACATAAATCCACATCTTCAAAAAACATATGATAAGCATTATCCAATACGCCCAATGTCTCGATAACCGATCTTTTCAACATGAATGCGGCACCAGCCGGCTGATCCACCTCACATATACTTTCGTGATCCCAGTTCATTAAGTGTGAGATGCTAGTATATCTTTTTATGAAGGGAACGTGAAACAGATTCAGATTCTCTGTAAATGGCGTTAGAACCGTTGGGAATTTTCTGATGGAATATTGCAGAGATCCGTCACTGTTCAGTAATTTTGGTGCGACAGCACCTGTATCAGGATGTGTTTCCAGGAATTCAACCAT
>JAFGJC010000041.1 GCA_016929305.1 candidate division CSSED10-310 bacterium
CGCTTCGCCAAAGCCACAATCGTCAGCGTCGGCGGATTCCCCAACGATTCAGGAATTAACGTCGCATCAGCCACATAGAGATTTTCCGGTAATACGGAATGATGCAAGGTCTCCGCCTCGTTTTCGGTTAAAGGCAGGTCAATCTACTCACCCTAAAACGGGGTTTTAAGTTGCCATCATCTTCGACACTGGCATAACTAAGTTGGGTTCCCGGATTATCCGCTTTGAAACACAAACAGATGTAAAAATCTTCGTTGGCCAATTTCCCCTGAACAAAATCAGCAAAATCAACTGTATGGTTATTTTTATATAATATTTGATAATTTCAATCATTCGCGGCGTTTCCCATCACTTACATTAGAGGGATGAGTCAAATAATCTGCCATCTCATCGAAAAGCGTCAATTGCATGGATACCCCATCTGCCTCCGCATACAAAACCTCTCCGCGGTTTGCAGCTAACTGACCGACATAGGAATCGATATCATTTTCAATCTCTTCCAGATATCTTTCCTCCAAATCCAATTGCCTTATGGAATGCAGTTCACACAGCAAACGCCCCATTAATGTAACTTTTGCATCTCCAAGTGAAACTTTTATCTGCACTCTTTTTAATGCAGATATTTGCTGTTTTGCCGAATTGACAGCCGACATAATGTCTGGTCCATCTTTGCGCGGGCGTTTTAGGTTTTTGGAATCTTTACGGCAGACTAAAATCAAGTCGAGGTGTATGGGTGATTTCGCCTGCTGCAAAGGCATGGAAACCGACATCTCAGCTTTAATTGGGTAGCTTTGAACACAGAAAAAACCAGCACGCCGGATCGCCCGGTGAATAGCGGTCCACCCCTCGTGACGCGAATGATGATAGGTGAAGATAAACAGTCCTTCATCACGAAGTACCCGGCGAGATTCTGCAAAAACACTGGTAAGTTTTGTAGTGAACAGCTCAGAATCAATATCCTGAACTTCGGCAGAGGAACGTGTCGTATTTTTGGGGGATATATCAATGATTTGATTCAACCAATAATAGAAAAAATCAGCCAGTTCCGAGTAATGGACGTTATCGAAAAAGGGCGGATCCGTGATGACCAGATCGACACTATTATCAGGAAGATCAGTACGACCCGAATCACCATTGCTTAGATAAACGGTTTCGGTATTCGAATTAAATATTTTAAAGTTATCGGCAACAGGAGGAGAAAGCGGCAGGTTGATGCCATGGACTTTTAGACTCGAACGACCGTTAACGCGCAGCTCAAATGGATCGGATTTATAAGCGAGTGCCCTTTCGACGCGGGAATGAAATAAACAAGAAAATCCCCCGGAAGATTTACTTGTCCCCCAAATATTCGCTTCAAGCGGCATCATCTCTGGTTTGAGAATATGATGGGCGAACATGTGCCGCACCGCTCCCGTGCCTTCACCTTTGAATGAAGTGAATAAATTATTGAACTCAAGGGTCCCGGAAAAAAGACAGGCAAATAATAAACGTAAATCTTCACCATCAATGACTTTAAGTGCATCAACCATCTGTCGGATACAAACTAATTGTCGGTCCGAAAAAAGCTGATGCCAATATCGATAGTTATGTTTCAACATCTGATTGGTATTGTAACCCGGGGGAACCGATACGTAAGGAAAACTGTGTTCAATCTTCGCAAATTCAATCGCAACCAGCCTTTCAAGTTTTCGGTCCATCGGATTCATCGATTCATACAATTTAGCGCCATCCCGGGTCAAAACGAGCTTCGCATAACGTCGAAAACCAAGCGGAGCTGTAAGTTGGGCCATCCTGTCAACAAGGCGAAATACATACTGGCAATGATTACATTTTACAGTTGGACCTTTAATATTTCCTTGGCGAGGATCGTAGCTGAAATGGCATTCCTGACAATTCACATTTTTTGCATCGAAAGTTGTCCGATTTATCGCTCCGCATTCAGGACATACGCTTCTTGCCGAAGGATCTTTCGTGGGAACGGCGTTCTTTGAAAAAATCCGTGTTGAGAAGAGATCTATTTCAGTTCCACAATCAGGACAGGATATTGTTTTTACAAGAAAATAATACAGTACCGTCGCCGGTATTCCATTCCTCGTTTCAGTCGCAAAATAGGAAAGTATCTTCGGTGCAATTTGTTGTTCCAATTTTTGAAATACTGATAAAACATCTTCCGGCGAATATTTCGAAAAAGCGGCGCGACAGGAAAGATATGCAACGGGATTAATATCACGCCCAATCGCTCTGCATCCGATTTTTATTGCTTCTCCGACTGTTACGCCACTTCCCATGAACGGATCAAAAACGACCCGATCTTTGAATTCATTCTTTGCATAATAATGCAGCCAAAAATCCTCCGATTTATCCAAACATGCACCCAGAAGAATGCCTCGAAAAACCGATCCCAATCGTCTGGCCCACCATTTGTGAAGATAATAAACCGGTCGAAATAGTTCTTTCCTCCATGACTCGTGCTCGGCAATAAGTGAAAGCTTTGGGAATGGAAAGTCACTCTCAATCATTCTATTCATCCAAACCTTCTTTTTTTGAATTCTGGCAGCGGCGTATCAAATTTACAGGTTTATCGCTATCTGATTTCGTACGATAGGCGACGAAAATATGTTCCTTTCCAGCCGCTTTTGTCGAACAAGATTCCAGTTTCGGTGAGACGAGATTCAAACCAGTTTTGAAAATGAAATTCCTTGTCAGAACTGCTAATTCGTTTTATCAATACTCCCTGAGTAATTGCGTTAACAGCAGCGAAAAATATCTCAAATGCTTTCGTCTTTCTCATTTTGTTTCTCTCCATAATTCTATTGCCGAATCACCCTACCCACTCGCTTCGCCAAAGCCACAATCGTCAGCGTCGGCGGATTCCCCAACGATTCAGGAATTAACGTCGCATCCGCCACATATAGATTTTCCGGTAAAGCGGAATGATGCAAGGTCTCCGCTTCGTTTTCGGTCAGGGGCAGCATGCCGCCGGGATGGCCGGCATTGAGGGTACCTAAAAATAAATCCTCTTGTTTGATCCCCAGCTTTCCGAGAATTTCACGGCAAAGGTCGATACCCTGGCGGAGGTGGGCGTGATCCGCATCGGTCAGGATTTTATCCACTTTTTTAGCGGTGATCCGGCCC
>JAFGJC010000404.1 GCA_016929305.1 candidate division CSSED10-310 bacterium
GCGTCAAGAATAAAATCGTATAAGTATTTGTAAATAAATCACTTAAGCCAAAAATATCAAACCAGAACTTTTATCCGTGGCATCTATCCAGATTAAACGCGGGGTAAACCCCGCCGCTAATCCCGGCGTGTCGGGACAATTTCAAGCTTGTCCGGTTACTATAACCTTTTTGTAAAATGCTGTATATCGGGCCGAAAGCCTTAGTTGGCGATTATTTTCGCAAAAGATGCTTGACTTTAAGCAACAGTTGCGTTAATTTACGTACATGGTTATTGAAGATACAAAGGTAGTTTCCCTGCAAGATATGGCGGCGGAACGTTACAACTATCAATTAAAGCTGTTACGTCGTAAAAATACCAATGCGACGGTGTTGCTCATAACCATTTTTTTATCAGGCTGTTCCAGTGTTTTGGCTCGGCATGAGGGTTTTTGCAGCGCCATGAAAATGCTACACTTTTGTCGCCGTGAGAGGATCTTCCATGCACTGGATTGACTGGTTTATAACACTGATTCCGGTGGCATTGATTTTAGGTGTTGCGGTATATTCCCGTAAATACATTCGTGGAGTTGCCGATTACATATCAGCCGGTAGAGTTGCCGGTAGATATGTGATAGCCGTGGGCGATTTGGAATCGATCTTTGGGCTTCTTACTCTTGTGGCGTTGATAGAAGCAAAGTATCAGGTCGGATTCGGACTCACATTCTGGGAAAACTGTCGCATTGCGTTAGGCATTATCATTGCACTGACCGGTTACTGTGTATATCGCTTTCGTGAGACCAAGTCATTGTCTATCGGCCAGTTTTTGGAGATGCGGTACAACAGACCTTTGCGTGTTTTTGCGTCATTTCTCAAATCTGCAGGCGATACGTTGGGTAATGCAATCGGTCCGGCAGTGGCAGCCAAGTTTTTTATCTACTTTCTGGGATTTCCGCACAAAATTTCGTTACTAGGGCTAACGATTCCGACTTTCATGCTTCTTATCGCAGTGGTACTGACCATGGCGATGGTAGTAGTGTGGTCGGGTGGTCGGGTGGCGCTGCTGATTACCGACTGTTTACAGGGTTTGATGAGTTACCCTATTTTTGTAATTATCGTCGTTTACATTCTTTGCACGTGTTCGTGGAATGACGAAATTATTCCGGTGCTGAACAACCGTGTTTCCGGCGAGAGTTTTATCAATCCGTTCGATGTGGAAAATCTGCGTGATTTTAATATTTTTGCGCTGGTAGTACTTCTGGTTAACAGAATCTTGAACCGTGGGAGTTGGCTCGGCAATGATTCCAGCAGTACGGCGCGGACTCCTCACGAACAAAAAATGGCGAGCGTACTCGGCGTCTGGCGGAGCGGTTTTTTAGCGGTAATGAGTATCCTGTTGTGCCTTTTTATCGTTACCGTCATGTCGCATGAAAATTTTTCCGCCAAAGCCCGTCAAATTCGCATAGACTTGGCAGATAAGGTATCCGGCGAAGTTGTGCACAGCGAATCTACGCGTGCGAAACTTATGAAAAGGATATCGGCGATTCCCGAGCAGCGGCACAGGATAGGCATCGACGATCCGCTGTCGCAGAAGCAAAATCTCGACACTGTATATCTGGATACGGCAGAAACGACACTCGGTAACACTGCCGAGGGCCAGTTCGTATACCAGAAGTTCAACACGCTCTATAAGCAGATGATGATGGCGGTAACCCTGAGAAAAACTATGCCCGTCGGGATTGCGGGCATATTCTGTCTCATGATGGTTATGCTGATGATTTCCACCGACGATTCCCGCATAGTGAACTGTTCGTCGACCATTATTCAGGATGTGATACTTCCGTTCAAAAAGACGCCCCTGACACCACGGCAGCATGTTCTCTGGTTGCGTATGGGTTCTCTTGGCGTTGCCGTATTTTTCTTTGTTTTTTCAGCGTTTTTTGTTCAGTTGGATTATATCAACATGTTTATCACCATCATGCTCGGTATCTGGTCAGGCGGAGCCGGGCCGGTGATGATATTCGGACTTTACAGCAGATTCGGCAACACGGCAGGCGCGTTTGCATCTCTGTTTGTGGGTTCCGGAGTGACGGTCGGAGGTGTTGTGCTTCAGAACACTTGGGCGAAGCGTGTTTATCCATTTCTTGAAAATATGGGCTGGGCCGAAGGATTGGACGGCTTTCTCAGGTCGGTTTCTTCTCCATTTTCGCCGTATATCAAATGGGAGATGAATCCAGCCAAATTCCCCATTAACTCCATGGAACTTTTCTTCATAGCGATGATGGGAGGTTTGATAGCCTACATCGGTGTATCGCTGTTGACCTATCGCAGGCCTTATAATCTTGAAAGATTGCTGCATCGCGGTAGGTACAGTATTGATGGTGAAAAAAAGATTCATTCAGCTTGGACGTGGAAAAGCGCCTGGGACAAACTTATCGGCATTACCCCGGAATATACCAGGGGCGACCGGATAATAGCATGGTCTGTTTTCGGATATTCGTTCATTTATCGTTTCTTCCTTATGTTTTGTGTAGTGCTTGTCTGGAATGCTATTTATCCCTGGCCGGCAAGTTGGTGGAACCATTACTATTTTTATACAAATGTGGTTGCAGGAATAGTAATCGGTGCAGTTTCCACAGTGTGGTTCATGATAGGCGGAATCAGAGATGCTCGTCGAATGTTCAAAGATCTTGCAGCCCGTGTTGATAATCCATTGGATGACGGCAGGGTTGAAGGGCATGTTTCATTAATGGACAAAGCTGCCATTGGATGCGATGAAGAAGATGCTGATGATAAAAGGTAGTCCGGTAGAATGCTATATTCAGCAAAGCGCACCACGGGTTCTACTGTGATGGTTACGGATTAAATAAGATCGTGCATGCAAACAATAAAAAATTAAGCCAAAGGACCGATTACATGAATTTTCAATTTGATATAGTATTCTTCCAGAATGGTGAAACTATTTCCACTGCTGTCTCCGTTGACAATCAATGGATATGCGATGACTGTTCCGTATGGTCGCCAAAACTGAAACTGGGATTCAGCTGGACGTTCGATTCCGGAACACTTCGAATCCCTGTAGCATCTCTGCGGGAAGAAGGCGATTGTTTTTTCAAACAAATAATTCCGAACACCGGTTTCATCAAGACGAATGAAGGACAAGACGAGTCATTGCTGATCCCTCACGGCTGCGGAGTTTTGTGCCGTACGCAAAACAAAAAGCCAGGAGAATACATCATTCCTGTCTTTCGGGAACCGCTCGAGCCAACCTTCTGTAACATGAGTATTTATGCCCGTCTAAGGCGAAATAAAGTTCGCGCTGAAATTATTGAGGATGGCAAGTTTGACGCATATTTACGGCTGCGTACCAATTGGGGAGTCGATGGGGAATATTCGATTTCTCCGGTATATTCAATCCGTGATTATGAAGATGAGCCGCTGCCGATCGAAGACCTTTCTCTAGTACAGGTTGAACTGAATGGAGGGCTATCCGATCTTGCAAAATTCTACCGGGAATATAATCGGGAAACACACCAGATTCCATCTTTGGCAGAAAGAGCGGCCAAGAATCCGGTTCTCGACTACAGTGCTCGTGCCATTACGGTACGTCTTCGGACCGGCGTCAAGCCATTACCGTGCCAAATTCCAAGTCAGACTCCGGAGAATGAACCTTCTATCGGTCAGGTTTTCATGAAGTTTGAAGATATCCGTATGGTAATCGACGAATTCTCACGCCAGAATGTCGGGCCGACGGAGTTCTGCATTGTCGGCTGGAATCATGGGGGGCATGATGGTGCTTTCCCGCAATTGTTTCCAGTCGAAGAGGCTTTTGGCGGTGAGATTGAGCTGAAAAAAACAATCGAGCATGCAAAAAAGGCAGGTTATCCTCTCAGCGGGCACGACAATTTTTACGATGGCTTTACACGGGCCGAAAATCTGGATCCGAAGGATTTGCTTGTGACGCACGGAGGCTCCCCGTTTCCATGGGGTATCCTGGCTGGCGGATTGGCGTTCAGGGTCTGCCCGCAGCGGGCATTGGAAAAGTACGCACCGGAAAATATGAAAAAAACATCTGAATTAGGCATGACGGGAGCATACTTCAGTGACGTCATTTCCCTGATATATCTGCTTAAATGTTACAGCAAGGAACACCCCGGAACTCGCCGGGATAATGCGGAGCGCTATCGCGGAATTCTGCGTTTACAACACCGGATTTTCGGTGCATCCATGTCGGAAGGTGCAAGGGAGTGGGCATTGCCGGAACTTGACAGGGCCTTTATGATATACGAAGCCTACAAACCGTCAGTTCAATACATCGACGAAATAGTTCCATTCTATCAACTGGTTTACCACGGTTTACTCATCTACAACAATTGCCGCGGTGTAATCAACGCCTTGCCTGGAGAAGAAGAATATCTCACTAACCTTGCTTGGGGCGGTATGCCGCTGATCTATTTCCATCAACTTTTCGATCCGGGTCACTTTGCAGCCCAAAAGAAAACCGACAACAAAAAAATCAGCTGGTCCAAAGATATAACATTTGATACTCCGGAAAAACTGACGAAAGATGTGGCAATCATCAAAAAAATATCTGATGACGTCGAAAAACTCTCTGTTGTCCGTTATGCTTTCATGGAAAACTTTATCCGGCATTCGAAAACGCTAACGGAGACTATTTATAACAACGGCTATTCGGTCTGGGTTAATTACAGCAATGAGGAAGTTACTGTATCAATGCATAGGATTCCTCCAAAGGAAATTGCGGTCATTCGTAACAAACTAATGAAAAACAATAACAAAAGTGAACAATTGACGTCC
>JAFGJC010000405.1 GCA_016929305.1 candidate division CSSED10-310 bacterium
CTGCATATTTTAGATAAAGAATTTAGTTCGGATCGAGTAATTTCACGATTGATAAGAAAGTATCAGATTCGTCATTTATATAAACGTTGCTATGTGCTAACGGATACTCGCCTTGATGACAGAAAACGAGAAAACCTTTCGTCAATGTTCCATCTGAATTTAAAAGGTGAACGAGGAAAACATGAAAAACAGATTGCTCGAAAAGCAAACATACCGCATGAAGCTGTAATAATATACGCGCCACCACCTTCGATGAATTTAAAGGAAGCAAATGTCCTGGTAAAAATCGATCGCAGGGCAGCCAGGCCTTTATCGGAGTGGCAAAACAAGGAAGTCATGTCATTGCAGGAAAAATTTGGGAAGCTATGGAAATTCTATGTTTTTGTCGATCCGGAGTTCGCTCAGAGATTTTCAGTCATCTCTGCGCAGTGTGAAACACTTTTCGAGATGGAAAATGAGTTACCATTGATTCAAAAAGGTCAATTGTCACTATTTCCTTTTTAATGGATGATTTTTTGATTCTAGTTATTTAAATTTTTCTCTGTTAATATAAATAAAACGATTGATTTTGGAGGTTTTATTTTTGGGGAATCAAGATCAATTTGCAGTAGAAGAGATCAGAATTTCGCCGCGTATAAAATTTACCAAGTTCCGTAATTTGCTCGTGCAGCTGGCACGGCATTTGAGTGATCTGTTAAGAAGCAAACAAATAGGTATTTTTCTAAGAGGGAAAGAACCTGGCAATTGGGCACTAGCTGTGGACTCTAATTTGTCAGATAAAATGGAAGGAGAAGTTATTCACCTCAACAGCGACACGTCAGAAATTCTTAAACAAGCCATTGTCACAAAGCAACCCTGTCTATTGGAAGAAGTAGTAAATGAATCCCTATTTAACAGGGTGAAAGGGGAGAATCTGCTTGTGACACCCATGTGGTGTCAAGGAGAAGTCATGGGACTTCTTCTGAGTGATTTTGATGCGTTCGCATCTCTTTCAGATAGACATCTCATCCAATTGAACCTCGCAGCAGAATTAATCAAAATTGGTATTGAAAAGGAGTTTCTTAAACTACAGATTGATCGTTTGGAAAAGGAACTCAGCAATACTGAATCATCTGATTCCCAGGGCTATCTTTTTACAGAGTCATTTGTAAATTGGTTGATTGAACGAGAAATCGAACGTGCGGAAAGGCATGGGTCGTCCTTTGCACTCCTTCTAATAACCCTTGACAGTCTTCCTTTGATTTTAAGTGAGGCTGGACAGAAAAAAGCCGAACAAGTCCTTCAGGAATATCAGGATTCAATGAATCATTTAATACGGAAATGTGATCTTCTGATTCGCAAGGACGGAGATAAATATCTTTGTGTCTCGCTGGAACAAAACATTGCTGGTGCTTGCGTTCTCGCTGAAAAACTTAGACACAAGATAAAAGAAACAGAGATTGTCTTAAACAAAAAACAGTTGGTTTCTACAGTGAGTATCGGTATAGCAATTTGGCCTGATGGAAAGCGAATTAAAGCTGAAAAGTTGCTGGATCGGGCAATGTTTGCTTTAAAAGAAGCCCAGCAAAAAGGCAATCGTGTCAAAGTCTGGAAATCGTAACTATTAGGCAAACTACCAGTCTATGAATCATGCAAGTCGAATTGTAAATTTCTCTTCAGGTCCCGCCGTACTTCCAGAAACAGTGCTGAACGATATTCAGAATGAATTGTTAAATTATCAAGAAACGGGAATGAGTATTCTCGAAATGCATCACAGGTCTGAAAATGTGTCCCAAATCCTTTGTGAAATCTCAAGCGATCTTAAGTCACTGCTTAAATTATCCGATGATTTTGAGATTTTATTCATACCTGGCGGAGCTTCTTTTCAATTTGTGCTTATTCCGATGAATCTGTTAACCGGGCATCAAAGAGCATCATATATCAATACGGGGCGATGGTCGGAAAGAGCAATTAACGAAGCCAGGCGTTTTGGTTTTGTTGACATAATTTATGATGCCAAAGCTGCAGACCACCGATTTTATCATGTTCCAACACCTGATCAATTATTTTTCCCGGCAGACAGCAGGTATATCTATTTAACTAGTAACAATACGGTTATGGGAACGCAGTATCACGTCTACCCAATCGCCCCCAAAGGAATCCCGCTTGTGGCTGATATGTCATCTGATATTTTATCGAAAGAGATACCTTCCGATCAGTTTGGGATTGTTTTTGCGGGCGCTCAGAAAAATCTTGGTGCGGCGGGTCTTTCGATAGTCATCATTCGAAAAGAGATTTTGAGTGCCTGCAATGACACGACACCATCTGTTTTCAATTATAAAACGATTGCCAGTTATGGTTCACGTTACAATACACCTCCTGTATTTCAGCTGTACCTCACACATAAAATCGTAAAATGGACCTGTCAGGTTGGCGGCATTAAGGAAATGTCTCGTCGAAATCTTGAAAAATCCGCATTGATCTACGGAATTTTGGATGAGGATTCGTTATTTTGGAATAATAGAGTGGATCCTGGTTCCAGATCAACAATGAATATTGTATGGGATATGCCATCGGAAGAATTAAGAATGTTATTTTTACAATTAGCTGAGAGAGAAGGAATGGTGGGTTTGGCAG
>JAFGJC010000406.1 GCA_016929305.1 candidate division CSSED10-310 bacterium
ATCCATAATATCACAATGGATACGGTCTGCGCCTGCATCTTCAACAGACTTGACTTCACGTTCCAAATACCGGAAATCCGCTGCAAGAATCGAAGGGGCTATTTCTATTTTCCTACTCACCTGCCACTCCTATATGTCAACACACGAGAGGCCTCGAATGAACATGATGATCGAGGCCTCAGAGAAGTACATTTAAACTCTTCATCTATGAGTTTGCGAAATGAAATAAAGCAAATCCTTTTGTAGAAAAAGTGATACTCCGTAGCAAAGTCTGTTAGCAAACATTGCTCGCAGACTTTGCTATTATATTTCGCACATTCAATGCAGAGGAGTACAACCTACCACCGGAAACCTCCGGTACGTGTAAAAACACGTTATGAAGCAGACTCCTTGATCAGCTGTAATGCAATCTCATTTCTTTGAATTTGATTTGTTCCTTCATATATCTGAGTAATTTTTGCATCACGCATCCGTTTTTCCATTGGATATTCACGCATATACCCATATCCACCCATCACCTGTAATGCATCAACCGTCACTTTCATCGCGACATCTGAGCATTTCAATTTTGACATCGCGGATTCTTTAGCAAATTTCTTCTCACCGGCATCGATTGTCTTAGCCGTTGCATAAAGAAGCGCTCTAGCTGCCTCAACTTCAGTCGCCATATCAGCAAGCATATGCTGAACAGCCTGAAATGCAGAAATGGGTTCACCAAATTGCACACGTTGACGGGAATAAGCGGTAGCATCCCGCAGTGCACCGGCAGCAATACCAAGAGCCTGAGCTCCAACACCAGGTCGTGAATAATTTAACGTATTTATCGCAATTATCGAACCCATTCCCTCTCTTCCAAGTAATGCAGATTTTGGAATACGACAATCCTGAAACACCAATTCAGTGGTACTGGACGCCCGAATACCCATCTTATCTTCATGTTTTCCAAATGAAAAACCGGGTGTACCCTTTTCTAGGATAAATGCCGTAATTCCACGTGCACCTTTTGCCGGATTCGTCTTTGCGAATACAATATATACTGCAGCATTTTCGCCGTTTGTAATCCACTGTTTCGTTCCGTTCAGCACATATGAATCCCCATCAAGTACAGCGGTTGTTTTCATTCCCAACGCATCCGAACCGGCATTTGCTTCAGTGAGTCCAAATGCGGCAATCGTTTTTCCATCAGCAATGCCAGGTAAATATTTCTGTTTCTGTTCATCATCTGCAAATAATAAAATGGGAAATGTTCCTAAGGCTGTTGCAGCCATCGCAAGTGAAATACCACCACACACCTTTGATAATTCCTCAACTGCCAGACAAAGTTCAAATATTCCCCCGCCAAATCCACCATACTCTTCAGGAATATAAAGACCACATAGATCGGCTTCCGCCATTGCTTCAACCACATCCCATGGGAATATTCCCTCATGATCATACTTTTCACGTACAGGAAGTATTTTCTTCTGTGCAATCTCATTAGCTGTTTCCACAATCATTGTCTGTTCTTCAGTTAGAAACCAATTCATTATCTATCTCTCCTTTACAACGAGTTGTAATGTACACTTTATTGTACTGTTCTACAGCCTGTTGAGCTGCAAGCTGCTGTGCATTTTTTTTATTCGTTCCGCATCCTTCACCACATGGAATACCGGCAATTTCTATCTGTACTCTGAACTTTTTCGCATGATCCGGGCCGATAGCTTCTATTGTTGTGTACTTAGGCATCCCGAATCCATCACGCTGGGAAAGTTCAAGTATTTTACTTTTATAATTTACATTTCTCTCATCCTGCAAAAATTCAGGTATTCTTTTAAAAAGAAACTTTTCCAGAAAAACCTTTACATGCTCTAACCCGCCATCAAGATACACAGCTCCGATAATCGCCTCAAAAGCATTAGACATCGTTGAAGCACGATCCCTCCCACCTGATTTTTCTTCTGAAATTCCAAAAATCAGATAATGGCCAAGATCGATTGTACAGGCAACATCTCCAAGGATTTTACGGCTGACAACAAGCGATTTTATCTTTGAAAGCTGCCCTTCGCTTTTTTCAGGGTGATGCAGATAGAGATGCTCGGTAACAAGACAGTTAAGTACTGCATCACCAAGAAATTCAAGGCGTTCATTTGAAAGTAAGCCCTTCGTATCTTCCTGATCAATTGCAGACTTATGAGTTAACGCATGTTTAAGTAATGCCTCAGACCGAAACCGATACCCAATAAGAGTTTGTAGTTTTTCTATTGAGGCAACATGATCACTACTTGAAACCCGTCGCCTCAGCAAAAAACGTAATAGTTTATTCTGAAATATTCTGCGCGTCGTATTTACCCAAGACAAGAGCGGCATTGTGTCCACCAAATCCGAATGAATTGCTTAATGCATAACGCACCTTTTTTTTTCTGGCAACATTCGGTGTATAATCAAGATCACACTCAGGATCCGGATCTTCATAATTAATTGTCGGAGGAATACAACTGTTGTTGATTGCCATAATCGAAGCAATACATTCAACAGCTCCGGACGCACCGAGCAAATGCCCAGTCATTGACTTTGTAGAGCTTATCGCAACATTCTCTACATATTCACCAAACACTGCCTTAATGGCACATGTTTCATATTTATCGTTTAAAGGAGTCGATGTTCCGTGAGTATTGATATACCCGATATCCATAGGAGTAAGTCCTGCTGATGAGAGAGCCATTTTTATTGCAGCCTGAGCACCTGCCCCTTCCGGAGCGGGATGTGAAAGGTGATGGGCATCTCCCGATGCTCCGTACCCAACCAATTCACCATATATCGTCGCATTTCGCGCTAACGCATGCTCCAAACTTTCAAGGACAAGTATACCTGCACCTTCGCCCATTACAAAACCATCACGTTTTATATCAAATGGAGAACTGGCCTTCTGAGGAGCATCATTTCTGAGTGATAATGCTTTCATTGAACAAAAGCCTGCGACTCCAACAGGTCGTATTACTGCCTCTGTTCCACCTGTTATCATTGCGTCTGCCATCCCGCATTTAATCAACATAAAAGCATCACCGATAGAGTGTGCTCCTGACGCGCAGGCGCTTACAGTAGCATAATTTGGCCCTTTCAAACCATATTCTATTGAGACTCTTCCAGCGGGCATATCCGGAATCATCATTGGAATTAAAAACGGGGATACTCTTCCAGGTCCACGTTTCAACAGTTTTTCATGTTCAACTTCCAATGAGGCCAATCCGCCTATGCCTGATCCAATAATTGTTCCGACACGCTCCAGATTTACAGAGCTATCAGTAATTCCGGATTGTTTAATAGCTTCGTACGCAGCAACCATAGCCAACAAAATAACACGATCAAGACGACGAACCTCTTTTGGATCAACAAAGTTGCTGAAATCTACATCTTTTACCTCGCCGGCGATTTTACACGGATAATCTTCTGTATCGAACGCTGTAATGTAATCAATTCCAGACGTTCCTGTACAGAGTGCATCCCAGAATGTTTCCACAGTATTTCCTAATGGAGAGGTAACTCCCATACCGGTAATA
The DNA here is from genome assembly GCA_016929305.1 of candidate division CSSED10-310 bacterium. Classification (GTDB taxonomy): domain Bacteria; phylum CSSED10-310; class CSSED10-310; order CSSED10-310; family JAFGJC01; genus JAFGJC01. The sequence goes on from JAFGJC010000406.1 coordinate 3,537, forward strand.
ACAACTCTTCGTGACATGTAATAGTAATCCTTATGCCTGATAATTATTAATTGGCAACAAATTAACAAGGTACGATCTCCACTCTGTTAAGCAGAGATCACTATTCAAAACAAAATAATTAAATTTTATCTTGAAGATATTCAATTGCATCTTTAACTGATTTAAGTTTCTCAGCGTCTTCATCTGGAATTTCGACATCAAATGCATCTTCAAAAGCCATAATTAATTCGACCTGATCAAGTGAATCTGCACCTAAATCATCAACAAATGCAGCCTGAGGAGTAACTTTATCTTCATTAACTCCCAGCTTCTCTGCAATAATCTGTTTAACTTTACCTTCTAATTCACTCACAATGAACTCCTTTCAAAAAAACTGAACGTAATTAACGTACTTGTAAATATTATTGTTACCCAAACTACATGACAAGGCCACCATCTACAGTCAAAACCTGTCCAGTAATGTAATCTGCAAGTGATGATGCTAAAAATAAGACTGTATGTGCGACATCCGCTGCAGTTCCTAATTTCTGCATCGGAATTTTTTCTAAAAGTTTCTGTTTTTCTGCATCAGATAATGTATCAGTCATGGCTGTTTTAATAAAACCAGGCGCAATAGCATTAACCGTAATCGATCGTGTAGCCAGCTCTTTTGCTGTAGTTTTCGTCAGACCGATAAGCCCCGCTTTAGATGCGCTGTAATTTGCCTGACCATAATTACCCATTAAGCCAACAATTGAAGCAATATTAATAATTTTACCACTCCGTGCCTTTACCATGATTTTCGCGGCCTCTTTCGAACAGAGAAAGGCACTTTTCAAGTTTACCTTCAGAACCAAATCCCAGTCCTCTTCTTTCATTCTTATAAGTAGAGTATCACGGGTAATTCCAGCGTTATTGATCAGGATATCAAGTGAACCCATATGTTCCATAACCACTTTGAACATAGTATTCACCTCATCTGCATTCGCAGCATCAGCCTTAACCGCAAGGGATTTTACTCCTAAAGCTTCGATTTCCCTTGCAGTACCCCGTGCAGCTTCAATATCAATATCACTCACAGCAACAGAACATTTTGTATTCGCAAGAGTCAGTGCAATCTCACGACCGATTCCCCGACCACCTCCGGTAATTAAAGCACATTTTGAAGAGAGATCAATAACCAACCATCCACTCCTTATAAAAAGTTACTATTCAGATTTCAAAGAAAATATGTTTGTAGCAGTCCCACATGAAACAATATTAATCGTACTATCGCATTTTTTTACTAATCCATGTAATACTTCTTTAGGTCCGGTTTCAAGACAGGTACCACAACCAAACGAAGCAAGTGATGCTACGGAATCGACCCAACGGACCGGTGACGTAAGCTGTTTCAGTAGTAACTCTTTGATTTTTAAAGGATTTTTTTCTGTAGTTGCTGAAACATTTGATATTACAGGACAGCAAGGTGTCTGAAATGAAACAGGTTCCAGAAATTTCTCGAATGCATCAGCCGCACTCTGCATCAAAGGAGAGTGGAAGGCACCACTTACGGGTAAAAGCATTGCACGTTTTGCTCCGACAGACTTACATTTATTACATGCTTCATTCACCGCTGCGATTTCACCGCTGA
>JAFGJC010000407.1 GCA_016929305.1 candidate division CSSED10-310 bacterium
CTGCCGCGAAGTGTCTCCAATTCACGGCTGTAGTTCCCGACGACGACGGCAAGCGTTCCGGCAGTCAGCATCGGCCGGTCATTTCCGGAATCTCCGGCAACAAGAATATATGATTTAGGAAGTGCCCATTTGCTGGATATATAGCGAATCGCCAATCCTTTCGATGCCCGTATCGGAAGAACATCCAGAAATTGACCGTGTGAAAAGATAACTTTGCTTCGAATGCCGGCATTTTTTAGATGGAGCTGTATTTCTCTTACCGTTGGTGACAACGAGGGATCAATAAAATAGCTGACTTTGAACCGGCGCTGTTCTCTTGCAGGCTGAAGAACAAGTCCGGGAGTTCCCCGAAGTGCTGAAAGGATTGATTCACGATCCCAAAGATAATCAATATGCGATAACCATTGCTCATCGGGTATCATATGCGGACCGTAGTAAATTTCCGAACCGACGGCTGATATTAACAGATCCGGGGCAGGTAGTGTTTTTTCGCGGATAAGTTTAAAAACGCTTTCCTTGCGTCTGCCGGTTGCCAATCCGAAGCCAACCTTTATCGGGCTTTCATTGATTAGATCCATAAGTTTCACAAAGGCTTCCCGATCACCTAACAAGGTATTGTCGATATCGAACACTACAAGCCGGTTCATTATGGGAAGATTACTTTTTTTCAAAGCTGCCGGAATAATTTTTCGCTTTCGGGTCAGAATCCGTTGGACTTCATTGACGTATTTTCTTGTATGCGTTTTCCAAAGATAATGACGTTTTACACCGCGCAGACCGTGCCGTGAATAGCGCTGCCACTGATTATTGTCTGATAGTACATCATGAATGATCTCACCCATTTTTTCGATATCCAATGCATCTATTAAACGGCCATTCTGACAGTTTCGAATGATATCTCTCGGACCGCCGTCATCCGTGGCAATGATTGGCAGACCACTCGCGGCAGCCTCAATTAACGTTAATCCAAATGGTTCCGTTAGTGCCGGATTGACAAAAACGCCCCTTGTTTTTGCAGCTCGATGATAGATATAGGGGATATCATCAGCATTATGATGCTTCGGATATGCTGCAGATCCGTAAAGATCGTATTTATCCACCAAAAGCAGCAATTTTTCGTAGACTCTCCTGATTCCCGGATGCACTTGGCTTATATCCTCACGGTTTCCGGCGATGATCACAAGATTTGATATGTTTCGTAATTCAGCGTGTCTACCGAACGCGTGTATAAGGGCCGGAAGATTTTTACGTTCATCTGGGCGTGCAAGCGCGAGTATCATTGGTTTTTTAGGATCATTAAGAAATGAGTCAATGTTATTGACGACGTCGGGCGTTTTCGATTTGGGTGAGATTTTAAAACGATCCAGATCGATCCCCGGCGGAATGATTCTGGCTTTTTTTCTGGAATAATTTTTATATTGCGCATATTGCTCATCAGCTTCCTGATGAGTACTTGTTACAACCATGGCTGCGGCATCCAAAGCAGCTTCTTCGGCATTAATCCGTGTAGAAATATTGTATCGTTCTTCGATCTTCGATGCATTCATACCGGCATTCAGCAGGCGTGTTTTTTTGGAAATGCCGAGAGAATGCCCGGTAAACACAAAAGGCACACCAAGAATGTATGCCAGCCGTGATCCCGCTATTCCGGCATCGGCGTAATGGCCGTGAATACAATCGGGAATACGGTTTTCTTTACGGAAGTGACGTAATACTCCCGTTTCAAATTCATCCAGATAAGGCCAGAGCACTTCCTTGCGAAGATATCGACGGGGGCCAAAAGGTATCCGGACAATCCGGGAGTTTCCATCGAGATGTTCAAAAGGTTCACTGTAGGTGTCATCAACCTTTCGATCAAAAATTTGCCGTGTGATAAGATCCACTCTGCCGATTTTCGGATGTTTGCCAAGAGTCTTTGCCAGTTCAACAACATACGTGATCTGCCCGCCGGTGTCGGCATCCCTTCCCAATTCCATGTCAGATCCCCGAAGCAAGCCATGCAGACTAATCAGGGTAATGTATATTTTGTCGCTACGCTTCATCAGATGTTCTCCATTCCGTCATTATGGTGCGGTAGAGACTGCTATCCTTTGAAATTGCTCCTCGCTGCATACATATTCGTGCAGCAAATGTTGCTGCGCGTCTCAGAATGATTTCCGGCTGCCACTCCCGCAATAAACCCAATATACATACCGCAGCAAAGCCGTCGCCAGCGCCCACTGTGTCGATGAGTTGTGAGACAGGTTTTGACGGTGTTTGGTAGCTGCGGGAAGATTTTTCAACCAGGAATGCACCCTCCTCACCCATCGTAACGATAAGATGATCCAAGCCATGACGTGCACGCACTGTTTCTGCGCTCTTCAGATCAGAGGAATTTCCAGATTTAGCATTAATACTGTGTAACTCATCCCGATTCATTTTCACCCAGGTCGCGTTAGCAATCAACGAATGAATTAAGACATTATTCCACCAGGGATCCCGCAAATTGATATCCAGAAAAACCTGAACAGGCAGCGTCTTTTTAAGATTCAGCAACGAGCTGAATGATTGGCTGTTTCGGCAAGCCAGTGATCCGTGATAGAGAAGTTTTGTCCTCACGGTTACATTTTCCGGAAGTTCCACAGGTTCAATATAATCATATGCGGCATCCGGTTTTATCCTGAACGATGTTTTAGAACCGGATGTTTTTACCTGAACGGTTCCAGTGGGGTATTTCGTGTCTCTTTGAATCAGGTCGGTGTTCATGTTCCACGAATACATCCGCTGCAATATTTCATCTCCGAGTTTATCATTACCGATCCGGGTAATGACTCGGGGTTCCAAACCGAAACCCTGAAGATGCCATGCGACATTGAAAGGTGCGCCGCCAAGGACGCGGGATCCGTTCGGAAAGATATCGAACAACACCTCCCCAAAAATCAGGGGTGAATTATCGCAAATCTCCATTCGATCACCTTCATGCTAATATGACGGTGGTATCGGCAATCGATACCTGTGAAAACCATTTTAATACCCATTCAGAGTGGCCAGGAGCCGATGGTTTTCCGATTTTGCTTAATTAAATAGAACGGGTATGGCGCGTCAACTATTGATCAACACTGAGACTCATTAGCCATATAAAGTCTAACACACCAACTCCCATTATTCCAATTGAGTTGAAACAGGATCCTGTGTAGTAAGGCAGAACGCGTATATTGATGGAAAAAATCAAACGAGAAAAATGTGCGATAGATAGCCCGTAGTAATGCCGTTGGGTTAATCCACGCAGGATCCGATACCCAATCCTTTGAAGAATATCATTTGAGCGTCTCCTGCAGTGATTTCATCGTTGCCGTCACAATCGGCAGCACAGGCTTCAGCGTATGTCGGCGAGTAGGTCCCCAGGCCAATCCAGAAGGCGATCTGAGCATCTCCGGCGGTGACTTCGCCGTCATCATTGACATCACCGGTATGGAGGCATGACGGAGTAGGTGTCGGGGGAATGGGAGTTGCAGTGGGAGGCGTGGTGGGGACAGGAGTGTGTGACGGAATGGGTGTGTTTGTCGGTACAGGCGTGAATGTGCAGGCCGGGCAGACCGGGCGCGTGCTGCAGCCGCAGGCAGTACCGGCTGCGTCGTACCCAATATCAAAGACACCAATGCCCATGGCATCCCCGTATGCATCGAAATACACGCCGATCATCATCTGAATGCTGTTCCAATCACATGGGACGGAAACCGGCTGATTCCAGACTGACCGGCTTGAGCAGATGTCACCTGACCAGAGCGTTTCATCGCTCCAGACATGAGTCCAGGAAGGATCTTCCACGTTGCCGCACGTTAAGTCACCACCGTCAGCGCACCGGATGTAGACATGGAAATCCGCCCGGTTACTGTCGGGATAGTCATCGAACCCGTAACACATGTTAAAGAAAATGTCTTTTATGCAGTTCAGTTGAACAGCCGGTGTGATGAAGTATTGCCATACAAGCCCCGTATCATTGGTACCCCAATCCCAGCCGACGGCATTGCGGCCGCATAAATTAGTCGGGCAATCGCAGGTGATTATTCCCATACTCGACGGATCGCAATAATCCAGAAATGATGTTGAAAACGGTTCACACGTATTGGCCATGGACCAATAAATATTGGGTGGCAGAGTTGGCGTGGGAGTCGGTGGCAGCGGCGTGTTTGTTGGAGGTATTGGCGTTCCCGTTGGAGGGGCGGGTGTGGGAGTCGGCGGTGCCGGTGTAGCTGTCGGGAGTGTGTCCGGTGTGAACTGGCAGGTCAGGGTATAATCTCCCATGAGTTCCACGTTGCTGCCGTCCACGTACGTGTCGCACACGATATAATAGGTGCCTGCAGCGATCCACTGCGTGAACGAGATATGCGCCCGGGCAAGACAGTCACTGGCGCTCAGGCTTTGCAGTAAATGCACATCGATATCGACCGATTGGTCACAGGCAAGCGATGCGGTGAGTGTGCCCGAACCGCCGACCGTAAACCGGTACGTCTTTTCCCTGCCACTCTCATTTGTTGACGGCGAACAGCTATAGTAGTTGAAAATATCCGTGCCGCCGCTGGAGCGGGTTGTATTTGTATCGGTGTACGGAAAAGAAGAAATAATCATCGGATCGTCGGTGGTGCCCTTTTCCAGTGCCGGAGGTGTGGCACGGGCATAAATATAGCAGCTAACTGTATTGAGATTCTGAAGATCGTTGTTGTATCACGGCCAGTCATAGCTGACACCGGCACCGTTGAAATTCATATAACCCTGGTTCTTGTTGCCGTAAGGATCGTTGAAATACACCGAATGTTGATTCGTGTAATACCCAACGACGGTTTTATAGTGTCCGGAAGTCGTTATCAACGTCAGCATGACGAATGGATACCGGGCGTCAACTTCCGGACTGATTTTCGCCCACGTCGGACTCCAATCCACATAGGGTGATGACACGTTATGATAGGAAATATATTCCCGCATGTGTCCCCTGGTTTCTTCCCAGTTATTTTGGACGATATAACCGTAGGCGCCGTAGGCTGGAGTACCAGAAGCATCGGGACTCGCTATGTTGTATGTGTGCCCGTTATATGTATATATTTCCGAAACATAGTTGCCGAAATGACTGGTATGGTTATAGGGGGAGGTGGCCACGAAATTCCAGTTGGACAGGCGGCCGTAATATGCCAGCGCCATCGTCGCCGCCGTGCCGTTGCAGGCCCAGTGCCCGTTGAAATCGGAGGGCGTGCAATAGACCTGATGATGATAGGGCACACCCCGTATCGTTGTGATGGCTCTCTGCCTGTCTGGAACCGGCGGCAGCAGCTCCAGTTCCGGTATCTGTAGGACACGAGACGGTTCCGGTATGGCTAATCGCTGCCGGTTGGATATGTTTCCATATGAATCGATATCTTCAATCAGAAAACTGGTTTGGTTCTCCAGCCTGAAGATCAACCGGTTGCCGGCCGGGTGAATGGCAGGATCCTGCGCAAACACACCGGATTCATGAAATAAGATTTGTTCTGTACCATTCAGATGATAACACACAATATCGGCAGCGATGACTTTGTCGTTGTGTTTCACTCCCCGGACAACGATGATCCTGCTGCTGTCGGGAAACCAGGACACGGATATTCCTTCTCCCAGACGCAC
>JAFGJC010000408.1 GCA_016929305.1 candidate division CSSED10-310 bacterium
CCGGGGTTCCCTGAAATTGTGCCTCGATAAGCGGCAGATTGAATCCTTCCCATCGTGATGTGTTGATAAAAATGTCGGCGGCAGCATACGCTGAAGGCATTGTGTCTTTTCCCAAATTGAATACTGGAATAATGCCAGCATCTTCAAGAGGCTTTCTAGCTCTCTCCTCCGCACGGCCTACGGCAACAATTTTACAGTGAGGATATTTTTTCCTTATTATGGGTGATACTTCAAGGAATTCCTGCAGACCTTTATAGGGCTGGTAATCAACGAATGGGTCAATACGACCGACCCATAAAAGCATGATGTCGTTCTCAGATAATCCTATTGTTTTTCGGAATGTAACTTTAGCATTCTCCGTCGTTCGAGGATAATGATCACCTCCGTTTAAAATCGTAATGGCATTGCGGGATACATTTTCAGGTAAACCGCTGCGAATAAACTCTGAAATGGCAACGACCGTATCGCCTGGTCTCAATGTGGAATAGATAACATTGTATCTGTGAGCTGTCATTGTATCGAGATCGCGAGCCATTTTACCTTTGAAAAATTTACCCGGCGGTGTTCCATGTTCAACCAGAATAACGGGCGGACGTAAAAAAGTTAACCATGAATAAAATGGCGGCGTCTGTGCTATCCAAACATCGATATCGCAGTGTGACAACTGATTGATGCACTCTACCATGAAGTGAGGTGAAAAAATGTCCTGATTAACGACGACAGTTTCAGTTAAATCTACAATTTTATAAGACTCATCAACGTACAAATCGCTTTTTTTTGTTGTAAAAACGGTTACATCATGACCACTTTCTGCAAATCGTCTGGCTGTCTCATGGACAACCAGATCCACACCAAATCCTAAAATCATCCTTTCGGTCAAATAGCCTATTTTCAGTTTTTGATAATCGCCATCATTCATTGATCAATCCGGCGCCTTTCAGCATTTTTATGATGATCGGAATTTCATCATGCTGAACACCAAGTTTCCCAAGTGTTTCGAAAAATGTCGACGAACGATAGTTCAATAATGCATGTCGGAATGCCGAATCAATGTAAAATTTGAATCCGTCAGATCTGACAACAAGCCAATGTTCCTCACCGGATATTATCTCCGGTGTTTCATAAAGCTTATACTCGGCGTTTTTTCCCATATTTCAACCTGCTGTAAATACGATAGAGAAACGTATGTTTAATTCGATCTTGAAAGGCAGTGAGCTCTCGTATTTTTTGATCCTTTTCATCAATATTCTGTTGGAGAGACTGTTGTCTTTTGGTAAGTTCCTTGATGGTGTGATCTTTTTCTATCAACCCTTTTTGAAGAAGTTGCTGCAGTTCATCATGGTATTTCATTTGTTTTAATTGCTGCATGATAAGATCGTCTTTTTGAAGAATTATTTTGTGACGTTCTTCTGCCAAATCAAATAACTCCATCCAAGACGGATTCCGTTTAAAAAAATCATGCAAGTATTGATTCAACTCCGTAACATCACGCAACAGAAGTAGATTTGACAACTGGAGCCCATATGTTTCATCGACCGCGTTTACACTGCTATTTGTTGGCATATTGCATGCGATATCATCTCGCTTTGCCGAATCTTTAAAACCAAGGAATACCTTTCGATAGGACGGTTCTCTCCGATCGTCATTGCCCAGAGAGAGATTATAGAATTTGTCGAACGATTCTTGCGTAGGCTGTGGATCATCCAGAGTCATGAGATAGTGTTTTATTAGCATCATAAAGAGCCAGTTGGGAAGAAATCCATCGGAGAAAGTAATTGTCTTGAGTCCAGCTTCCTGAATCCAGCTTTCGATCAATGCTGTCTCGGGTAAACCGTATTCAAGATGTTCTGCGAGCGCAGGATGTTTTACTTTAAACAACTTCTGAATGACATGATCAAGTATATTTTCAGCAAGATTTGTCAAGGGATGATCAACCGGACAGGCAATATGAACACCACGAGCAGCTGTTCGACACATTTCTAAAATAAAAGATTTCCGTGATCGGGGAGCAATATGTTCCAGTGTATCCAGACTAACAACCACATCAAATGCTGAATCATGAAATGGAAGTTCACTGCCAGAACCGACACAATAGTTACCGGGACCATTATATTTAACGTCCAGTACCCAAACGCGGTCATCAGGCAGAAAAGCGGAAGCCGGAACAAATTTTTCCTGTCCGCCTCCCTGAAGATAACCTCCCACATCCAAAATCCGCAATCTCTCGTTTCCTGTCCGGAAATAATTGATACTCTCCCGCATGGCGTGATAGCGCTGATATTGATCAAACGGCAACTTGCATAACCGGTCATGAAATGATTTTTCCATGATTACCCTCATAACGCCAAGTGCTTGGAATCCAAACAACCCCGTATTCCTCTTCTGTGCATCCGGGTATCACTTGGAATGGGAACATCTGATCATGATGATCGTAGGGATGATTACATTCATAATTATATACCACAGCAGTAAAATAATACGTCCCCGGCAATAACGGCAAAGATTTTATTTCATAGTATACCGCGCCTTTTCCCTCGATGTACTCAGGAACTGTATTTGCGAATTTTGTATTCGGACCGTTAACGTGTGTGCCGTCATTTCGGTGAATCGCAATACCAAAAACAGGTTTTTCGATCCGGGAGTGAGCTTGATAAGCTATTCGTACGCGAAAGGGATCGCCAGTTCGAAATTGATGTTGTTTTTGATCAAATTCATCGAGAAACTCGACCTTATTGATTTCGACCACTCGACTGCCCCATCGTTGTTCCAGTTCCAATTCGCTGTCTTCATGTTCAGCTTTCAGTCGTGCTTCCTCCTGATCCTGTACGTTTTGACGGTAAAAATCTATTACCCGCTGAACGGTTCCACGCGCAGCCACTTTACCGAAGTTCAACCAGATGGCACGGGAACATAACTTGCCGACGGCTGTCAGATCATGTGATACAAAGATGATGGTTTTACCTTTCCGTTTGAAGTCTCTGATCTTGTCCATACATTTTTGCTGAAAGGATTGATCGCCTACAGCAAGTACTTCGTCAATGAGGAGGATGTCAGGATCCACGTTGATCGCAATGGAGAATCCCAAACGCATGTACATACCTGAAGAGTAGTGTTTGATTGGAGTATCAACGAATTTTTCAAGTTCTGAAAATCCAACGATTTCATCGAACCGCTTTATGATTTCATCTCTTGATAGACCCATAATCGATCCATTTAGAAAAATGTTTTCTCTTCCGGTGAGATCCGGCTGAAATCCAGCTCCCAGTTCGAGTAAAGCTGATATTTTTCCCTTTACGCTAATGCTTCCTAAATCTGGTTTAATGATACCGGTGAGAAGTTTTAGGAGTGTCGATTTTCCAGATCCATTCTCACCGATAATACCGAACGTTTCCCCTTGTTTAACGGTAAAACTGACGTCATGAAGTGCCCAGAATTTCTCGTGTTTCTGCCGTTTTCTGACAGAATCGATTACTGCCCACCTGAGCATGCGATTTTTTTCCTGATAACGCCGGAACTGAATACCTACCGTTTTACAGTCAACAATAAATTGCATTTTAAATTTCCCTGGCAAAACGCGGTTCCAGTTTTTTAAACAGCCAATAACCTGCCATCAATGACACAAGCGCCCAAATTGATGCGTAGAGTATATACTTCAGAGGAGGCCAATTTTCATAGGGTTTAGTATTAAAAAACGCAAATCTGAACAATTCCAATATTTCAACCATTGGATTCATTTTATAAAGCCGCTCAAGCCAAAGGTATCCTTCAGGCAGGTTTTTATGAAGGTATTCCAACGGATAAACAATGGGCAGTGACCAGAACCAGAATAACAGCAAAACTTCCAAAATATGAAAAATATCCCTAAAGAAAATAGCCAGACATGATGTTATAAACGTTAATCCCATGGTAAATGCCGCTAAAAGACAGATCGCGAGAGGAAGAAGAAGTATGTGGGCAGTAAAGGTCTGATTGTAACAAATCAAGAATACAGCAAGCACAAGCAGTGTGATTAAAAAACTGATCATGTTCGACATAAGCGTTGAAATGGGAATGAGTTCGCGGGGGAAATAGACCTTTTTAACCAAGTTACTGTGCTCCACTATGGAACCCGCACCCATCTGCAGGCTGCTGGCAAAGAAAATCCATGGAAGTTGAGTTGTCAGAAGAAATACTGCGAAAGGTTGATTTGTTTCCACGCGAATGATGAGTGAAAATACGATGGTATATATCAGCATTTGCAAAAGAGGAGTAATCAGTGACCACAGGAATCCGAGTATCGATCCTTTGTATTTGAGTTTCAGATTTCTGGTAGTAAAATTAACCAGTAATTCCCAGTGATTTCTTCGCGTTAGCGGCACGATATCCTCACTTATTTAAAATCCTTCAAATAGGACATTGGCTATGCTTTCCGCGAAATCTTCAGCAGCGTCTTCCCAGGCTTTTTGGCGGTTAACATCAACAGAGGATAATCCTTCAGTGACCTGATAAATTTCGTTGAAAATGAAATTTTTGTTTTCCCAGTAAATCGACTCCTTTACAAGATCCCTCAATCTCACAGAAGCGGTAATATTGATGTAATATTGAGTAACCTCTCTTTGTGAATTGAGCGTAGGAATGTATTTATAATCTGTGATGTCGCCTTCCAACACTGCATCTGCCTCAGATGGATCTTTGACCACTTTTACACCGGACCGGCGATTAAATGCGTCGATTACTTTTTGAGATACAATATTTTCAAGACCATATTCGTAGGTCTGATTTTTAAAAATCGGTACAGCTATTTTCTGGAGATGAACGGGTAACGCATTACCCTGACCTGCCAGATGATAACCGCATCCATTTGTTCCCATGATACCTGCAAGACATAATGCCAAAAGACAATATGAACACGTATTCCTCATGACACCACCACGTTGATCAACCGGTCAGGAATGATTATTATTTTTCGTATTACTTTATCCTTTGCCCATTTTTCAACATTTGCATCATTTCTGACTAACTTCTCCAATTCAGTTTCAGACGTGCCGGCAGTAACTTCCAACTTTGAACGCAATTTCCCATTTATCTGGACGGGAATCGTTATAATCTTTTCTGCAGCTATTTCTGGATCATAGTCGGGCCAAGGGTTCTTGGCTAAAAACGATGAATAACCCATCTGCTCCCATAGCTCTTCTGTCAAATGAGGAGCGAATGGATTAAGCATTTGCGCTAGAATCGTGAATGATTCAATCACAGCATTTTCAAGATCACAATCTTGAGATTCCACATCCCGCGGTGATAAGTCACTCAATACATTCATCAATTCCATACAGGCACTGATTGATGTATTAAAATGATATCTGCCTTGAAAATTACTGGTGACCTTCCTCAGAGTGGAATGCGTTTTCTGCCGGACATTTAAAGCTGTCTCACCGATATGTTCCGAAAACTCCAGAGATTTTCCGGCAGAATCTTTTAAAATATGTCCCCAGTCAACGGCAAACCGCCATACTCTCTTTAAAAATCTGAAAACACCTTCTACGCCCGAGTCACTCCAATCCAAATCCTTTTCCGGAGGTGCCGCAAATAAAGAAAAAAGTCTGATAGCATCCGCACCATAACGCTCAAGATAAAATTCCGGATCTTTGGTATTGCGTTTGGATTTCGACATTTTCTCTGAGCGTCCGATGATCAATTTTTCTCCGCATATTGAACAGGCAAACGTTTCATCACCGTTATCAATGGCTTGATCTGGGTAAAGATATCCATGTTTTGGACAGGTCAGAACCTCCAGACAAACCATTCCCTGGGTCAGTAAACGTTTAAAAGGTTCCGAAACATTCGTCAGATGTAGATCTCTTATGACTTTTGTAAAGAATCTGGCATACAGTAAATGCATTACCGCATGTTCTATTCCCCCGATATATTGATCTACGGGCAACCAGTAATTCACTTTTTCTGGATCAACAGGCTGTTCTGAATCTCGGGCGGATGTATATCTGGCAAAATACCAGGAAGAATCGATAAATGTATCCATTGTGTCGGTTTCTCGTCGAGCTGCTCCGCCACATTTGGGGCAAGTTACATTTAGAAAGGCATCCCATTTTTCCAGTGGATTGCCACCTTTTTCCCAGTTAAATTGCAAATCTAGCGGCAAATTGACTGGTAAATCGGTTTCTGGCACAGGAATAATTCCACAATGATCACAGTAAACGATTGGAATCGGCGTACCCCAGTATCGCTGGCGTGATATTCCCCAATCACGCAATCGAAACGTTACAGCAGGTTCACCAATTGAATGTTCCGTGAGATGATCACAAATCTGTTTGATACCTTCCTGATTGTTTAATCCGTCAAATGGACCTGAATTAATCATAATTCCTTGAGCTTCGAATGCGGAGTCCATTTTATCAGGTTCAATGTTTTCACCTGATGGCGATATGACAACTCGAATAGGCAGATTGTATTTCCGAGCAAATTCAAAATCGCGTTGATCATGAGCTGGTACTGACATAATCGCACCTGTGCCATACTCCATCAGCACAAAATCACTAACCCAGATCGGTATATATTCATTCGTCAGCGGATTTAATGCAAAGGATCCGGTAAAAAGTCCTTCTTTAGGGATTCCTGTCGAAGTGCGTTCAATGATATCGGTATGTTTGACCTTTTCGACAAATGCATCCAGTTCTTTTTTTCGCTGACGGTCGGTTGTCAATTCGTGTGCCAACGGATTTTCAGGTGCCAAGACCATAAAAGTTGCGCCATATAGAGTATCGGGACGTGTGGTGAATATTTTTATGCTGCGGTCTCTGTCTTTTATGGGAAAATCGACGTAAGCGCCTTCACTTCGACCTATCCAGTTCTTCTGCATTAACAGCACGCGTTCTGGCCAGTTCTCTCGAAGCAATTCCAAATCGTCGAGTAACTCCTGAGCATAAGAGGTTATTTTCAGAAACCATCCGTATAGATCGCGCGTTTCAACCTGATTATGACATCGCCAGCATGCACCGTTTTCAACTTGCTCATTAGCCAGAACTGTTCGACATGTGTCACACCAGTTTACCGGTGATTTTTTTCGATACGCCAAACCATTTTGGTACATTTTCAGA
>JAFGJC010000409.1 GCA_016929305.1 candidate division CSSED10-310 bacterium
GGAAAAGGATTTGGTTTTTGAAAAACCATCCCGACTCGCTTGCGCAACTCGACGACATCCAGACCGTTGCCATACACTTTTTTATTATCCAAAAACACATCACCCTCAACCCTGGCATTGGGAAGAATATCATTCATGCGATTCAATGTTCTCAGAAACGTACTTTTCCCGCATCCTGATGGGCCGATCAGAGCGGTTACATGATGTTCAAGAAAGGAAAGATTGACATTGAACAGCGCTTGCACTTTGCCGTAAAAAAAATTTAAATCTCTGCTTTCCAGTTTAGTTTTTACCCTTTCCTGAGTCATCGATACTCCTATGAATACTGCTTTTTACGTAGCTTAGAACGAATAATGATCGCAATCAAATTTATACCGAGAACCAGGCAGATCAGAACAAGTGCCGTTCCATACTGGATAGGTCTTGTTTGATCGATATGCGTTCCTGCAGTAGCCAATACATAGATATGATATGGTAATGCCATCACTTCATCAAACAGTGATTCCGGCAATTTGGGCGTATAGAATGCTGCGGCGGTAAACATGATCGGAGCTGTTTCACCTGCGGCACGTCCGACACCCAGAATCGAACCGGTTAATATACCCGGCAGTGCTGCGGGCAAAACAACTCTGTAGATCGTCTGCCACTTTGTGGCACCCAATGCGAGCGATGCTTCGCGATATGTTTGTGGCACTGATTTCAACGCCTCTTCAGAAGCACCGATCACAACAGGCAGTATCAGGAGCCCCAGCGTCAATGACCCGGATAGAATGGACGAACCAAAACGTAACATAACGACAAAAAATGCAAGTCCAAACAATCCGAAAACAACTGACGGAATCCCGGCCAGGTTGTTCACGCCAAATCGAATCAAACGTATAATACGGCCTTCTTTGGCATATTCCTGAAGATAGATCGCTGTAGCTACTCCAAGCGGAAATGCGACCAGAACAGCTCCCAGCGTCAGATAAAACGTTCCTACGATCGCAGGGAAAATACCTCCCCGAGTCATCGAATCAATGGGTGGTTTGGTCAGGAATGACCAACTTATGGAACCTATTCCATTAATCACAATGAATCCAACCATAATCAGCATTGCAGCACCGACAATCAGAATGGACAGTCTTACGGTGCTTAAAGCCAAGAATTCGATCCATTGCCGTTTCCGCATCATTCAACAAATTCCTATAATGTGGCTGTTCCGGATTGTTTATATTTGGTGGCAATATAATCGGCGATTACATTAAAAATAAAAGTTATTATAAACAGGACAATCCCTGTGGCAAACAAAGCATGGTAATGATCACTTCCGACAGGAGCTTCCGCCATTTCGGCAGCGATGGAAGCCGGCAGCGGACGGCATGATTCAAAAATGCTTGCGGGAATTGCAGCAGCACCGCCGGCAACCATTAAAACTACCATGGTTTCTCCAATAGCCCGTGACATACCTAAAATTACCGCTGTACATATCCCCGATAGAGAAGCCGGTATGACAATTCTCGAAATGGTTTCCCATCGATTCGCCCCCAAGGCATACGAAGCTTCACGCAGTTCACGCGAAACGGCGTGAATAGCGTCCTCAGAAAGACTTGCAATAGTTGGAACTGCCATAATCGCGAGCATGATGGAAGCATTCAGTACGTTCAAACCAGTCGGCAGATTGAACGTTTTCTGAAGGAACGGTGCAAAAACTACCATACCGAAAAACCCGATAACGACCGACGGAATCGATGCAAGCAACTCAATAACCGGTTTAACAATCTCTTTCATTCTGCGCGAAGCAAGCTCAGCCATATATATTGCAGAGAAAACCCCAAGGGGAACCGCTAGCAAAGAAGCTAAAAACGAAACGATCAACGATCCTGCAATCATGGGAAATATCCCAAAATCCGGATTGGATTCATCCGTCGGGTACCAGTATTGTCCTAATAAAAACTCTTTAACCGAAACGGTTTTAAAGATTGGTATGCCCTCCCGGAAAAGAAAGATAAAAATAAGGGCAACAATGACGATGGCTGCCGTTGAAAGCAAAAGAAATATCAACTTGATACCAGTTTCTTTAATTTGCCTTCGTTTGGTGGTTGTCATTTATCCTTTGTCCCATTTAGCTGCTAATCGGTTCCCCAAGCTTCTTCTATCATTTTATTTCAGAATGTAAAGTGGAACGTATCCTTCCGCCTGCACTACTTTTTGTCCTTCCGGACTGACTACATACGTCAGGAACGCCGCCGTTTCTCCCTCCGGCCATCCGGAAGTGAACATAAACAGAGGTCGCGAAACCGGAAACACACCGGATATGGCTGATGCGATAGTTGCTTCGATGCCATTTACCGTAAGCGCCTTTAGATCCTTGTTGATATAGCCGATGCCAACATACCCGATGGCATAAGGATTGCTGGCAACAGCTTGCGCGACCGCACCGTTTGACGCCAATGTTTGCGCTTTAGGCGTGACTCTTTCTTTGTTCAGTACCTTCGATTCCCATATTTCATAGGTTCCAGAGCTGGTATCCCGTGAAACAACGGTAATTACCATATCTTTACCGCCAATTTCCTTCCAGTTTTTAATCTGACCGGTATAAATTCCCTTCAACTGATCAATGGTGATATCCGTTAATATATTTTCAGGATGCACAACTGGCACAACGCTATCCAGGGCAATGCGATGGGGAACCGGTAAAATATTCTTTTCCATCGCCATTCTGATCTCACTGTCTTTAAGAAAGCGCGATGAATCAGCAATATCCGTTGATTGATCGATCAGTGCCTTGATACCGTTACCTGAACCGCCGCCGGAAACCGATATTTTCACTTCAGGATGGATCTGCATATATTTTTCAGCTGCAGCTTGCGCTATCGGAAGAACCGTTGTCGATCCTTTGATCACAATTTCATTCGCTTGAACACAAAAAACCGAACTCAACATAAGGAACAAGATCAGCATTCCGTTAAATACTTTATTCATGGTTATCCTCCCCTTTATCCTGTGTGGGTTAAAATTTCAATTGCAGATCGACTTGAAGCCGATCGTAATCAGTTGCGGACTCAGATTCAAGTCCTAGTTCATCCATGAAATAGGTAGCTCCTGCGGTACAATTCTTGGAAAGCTGCAGAGCGAATCCAAATTTATGACCTTTAGCGTCTGTGCCGCCACCAGCAAAATCGGAATCTGTAAACACGCCCACAACGGCATCCCGTTCAACTTCACGGTAATCGTAACTGATGGAAAAACTCCAGGGCTTTTTCGTTTTACCCAGCATAATTCCGGCAAGGTATCCTGTATCATATTCATCCGCACCGTTATTGACGACATAATCAGCGTAAATATTTAGAGGTAATGACCCGACAGGAAACTCCATGTCCGCAAATGCTTCCACCAATGAAAAATCTACAGCATATAAACCATCTTCATCAGTGGAGTTACCAAAGCTGTCCCCGGCATCAAAAAACGGCGCCCATCCTTTCGCTTCGCTGTAGGTATAATAGCTTCCACCAAAACGAATGTGGGCTTTCTTGCCCATATTTACCTTTAAACCAGCCTGAATCCCGTAGAGCATGCTGTCATCGTAAGCTTTACGTTCCTCAACCCAAAAACCACCGCCAGTTAAAAATAATTCCACCATTGATTTCTTCATTGTCACATCAAGTGCCATACCTTCAGGGTTCAAATCGCCATCCCATATCAGCTGATTTTTTCCGGGAGTATAAAACGGGTTTTTCATTTTTCCACCCATCAAACTGAAACAATCCGTCGGATGCCAATCAAAGTAAGCCAAATCCAGCCAGGCACTCTTTGAAGAAAATCCTTCGCCCAGTGTTTGATTCGTCGATACCGGATCGCTGGAGCCGCTGGCAAAACGCAATCCGACATCAAGTTTGTCGTTAGCCTTTGCTTTCAATTCCAATCGAGCCCTGATTCTGTGCCTGTCACGAGTTTCTTTTCCTTCCTGATCAATAGATTCGTGCCGGTATCTAAGATCTCCCTTAAGGTCGATGTTATCCGTCCAGGATGCCTTAGATCCAACAAGCAAGGTACCTGCCATCACTATTGCTCCAGTTAGCATAATGCGACAGAACTTGTTTCTCCCAGAATTCATAATTTCCTCCTCTTTTGAATAATTTCCAGTGTAATGATGTCATTCGACACCATTGTCGTTGCAGGGAAACATAATTCTGGAATGTTAACTAGAAATAAATTGAATGTTAGGAAATGATTCAGATGATTCAGGAAAGCAAAAATAACTGAATTGTGAACCGGCTACCTTTTCCGGGTATGCTTTTCACGGAAATGGTTCCTCCATGGGCTTGGACAACATGCTTGACGATCGCCAAACCAAGACCCGTTCCCCCCATTTCTCTGCTCCTTGATTTATCCACCCGATAAAACCGTTCGAATATGCGATCGATATGTTCAGAGCCTATGCCAATCCCCTCATCAATGACATCAATCACAACTTTCTTCTCCTCCTGACTGCACAATATCCGCACTTCAGTTTCTTTGTTGCTGTATTTAATGGCATTGTCAATGAGGTTCATAAGAGCCTGTGTCATCAAGGACCTGTTTACTGATGCTCGAATATCCGCTGAACAATCCGCCACTATTCGAATTTGTTTATCATCAGCTTGGGGTCGGCATAATGTCACCGCTTTTTCCACAACTTCACGTAAATTGGTTTCGTCAATAGTTATCGTGCCCGATCTGGTCCCTTCTTCCAATCGCGACAGTTTCAGTAAATCCTCGATAACGGCATTGAGCTGATTTGTTCGCTCCAGAGCGATCGACAGAAAATGTTCAGCAGACTTCGGATCAGTCATCGCCCCGTCAAGAAGCGTTTCAAGGAAACCTTTAATGGTGGTCACTGGCGTTTTCAATTCATGAGATACATTCGCCACAAAATCACGGCGTATATTTTCCAGCCTGTAAAGACGAGTGATATCGTGCAGGACGATCAGAGCACCAAACACCTGCTTGTCGTCATTTTGAAGCTGACAGCCATATGCGTGAGTGAATATTTCTTCATTATCCTCTCCATAAAAGACGATCTGTGCTTCACGAACTCTCTGCATACTGAGTGTTTGTCTGACAAAACGATGCAAATGAGTATTCCGTATCAACTCAACAACATTACGATCAATGGGATTATTATCCTTGAAATGAAACAGTTTTTGTGCTGCCTGATTAAAACGGATGAGTTTTTCCTGATCATCGAACACCATCACAGCTTCCACCATACTTCCCAAAATCAACTCAGCCTCACTGTATTGCATATTAGCCAATTTGATCTGCTCCTCCAAATCTTCCCATACATGCCTGATTGAACCCACAAGTTCTGACATTTCCACGATCTCTGAATCCGGTATCCACTTCCAGGAATCTGTGGTTCTGATCGATTTATTGAAGGTGATGATTTTTTGAATCGGTTGTTTAATTTTCCTTGTAAAAGTAATGACAACGAACTGCAGAAACAAAAAGATGACAACAGTGGCTGCAAAAATGCGAATCATTCTGTCGCGCAGAAATGTCGGCTCATACACAAGATATTGTTTCAGTTGCACAATCAGTATTAACTGTTTGTCTTCAAGCACGGGGTATGTATATTCAATATAATCCCGTTGAGTCTCATAATCATGCCCGATCATAGTTGATGGCTTACCGGCATTGGCATTCTGTATTTCTGGGCTGAGTACTTGATTAGGAAATTCACTTGGAACGCCTGCCGTATGACCCCAGACATTTCCGAGAGGTGATAAAATGACAACTGTCACATCGATTTTTTTTGCAAGTGCTAGGCATAACTGTTCTGCTTTATCCTCCGGATTGGTTGTCTCCTGATCCTCCAAAACGGCTAAACCAATCAGATATGCCTGGTGTTTCAGATACCTCTCTGTAAGTATCCGGTTGATATCATCCAAAGATTTATTTGAAAGCCAGATAATTGCTGCTATCGCTGACACGAACAGCATCAGGAGCCATGGGTATAATGTCCATATCAACTTTCGCTTTTTAGGCATAAATTAATCCTGAAACCTGTATCCCACACCGCGAACCGTTTTGATACAACTTCCCGCTTTGCCCAGTTTTTTACGGAGACTGACAATCTGAACATCAATCGATCTGTCGGTTACCGGATAATCGTCCCCTTTAATCGCTGTTATGATCTGATTTCGCTGAAAAACCCATCCGGGGCGTTTCATTAAGAAATACAATATATCAAATTCAGTGGCTGTTAATTCAACTGATTCTCCGGACACTCTCACGTCGCGGAGAGCCGGGATCAGCATGATCTGCCGGGATTTTAACTGCTGAGTTTCCTCCTCCAATGAATGAACTTTCCGGCGGAGAATTGCCCGGACTCTGGCAAGAAGAACGCGTGGCGAAAATGGTTTTGTCACATAATCTTCAGCACCAAGCTCCAATCCAGTAACAACATCTGCATCCTCCCCCTTGGCTGTCAGCATTATAACAGGTATCCACTCCAGTAAAGGCTCTTGTTTTAAACGCTTGCATATGTCTAAACCGCCCATTCCCGGAAGCATTAAATCCAATATCAGACAGTCTGGAACAATTTCCCTGATTTTCTCAACTGCACCCTCACCTGTCCCAAAACAGAACACTTGGTATCCTTCACGCGCAAAGTTATATTCCAACAACTCCAGGATATCAGGATCATCATCGACGATCACAATTTTTGCATTTGCCATCCGATACCTTTCCTCCCAACAATAAGATAATCAAATGTAATCACCGAATGTTAGCCAACGATTAGTAAAGTGTTAGTTTATTCTATTTGATATCCCAAGAAAAGTGCGTTCCTTCCTTAACACGTGCAATGTCTTCCCATGAAGCTTTTGCAATTAAACGATAGTGAGGGTCATAATGAGTGCGATAGATGGTGGAGTGACGGATCAGCGGATAATTGTTCCTTTCTGCAAATTCGCCAAACGACTTAATATCCTTATCTGGAAACGTAAAAGGCGGTTTATCAAGTGTTTTTAATAGATGACACACAAGTTTTCCAAAGGACAACTCAAGTTTTGACGAAAAAGCTGATTGTGTGTGCATACAGAGCGAATGTACCGTTGTCAGCGACATGCCTTTCTGTTTTGCAGTTTTTAAATTCAACCTTCCAATAGGGTCATCCAGAGTGATATCGATGATCAACGGTTCAGATGAGGACGGTTCAATGCCATTCCATTCGTCTGCCAGAATTTCGAAAAATACGCGTTCATCAGAAATAAAATGCCCGATACCCCAAACAGACTGGTATATCAGTTTGTAATAATCCTGAATGGCTGACAAGGGATACCGCCGCCATTCAGACTGGGCATGCATCCTCACGCGATTCAACACTTCTCTATACAGATTTTTTTTTGTCTGATTCTCGTTCATCCTTACGATAATTATAGTTTATTTTGCGATCAACGCGACAGATTAAATATAGTTCATACAAAGATTTGAAACCAATCGCATAATGATGCAAAATTTAATAGAGGAATCATGTAAGTCAATGAAAGGACTCGTTCTGACCGGTGCTTCCGGCTTTCTTGGACGGCATCTTCTGGATGCCTTGAAGAGTAACTACCGGATTTATGCCATTGCACGGAGATCGCAAAACCGTTGTAATGCACCGCTTCATGCAAACATCCGTTGGTATCAAGTCGATATTGCTCATACAGAGAATCTGCAAAATGTTTTTAGGGCGATTCGCAGGGATGGTGGGGCGGAGACTGTTATTCACCTTGCAGCGCATTATGATTTTACCGGCGAAGATCATCCGGAGTATTTCAGGACTAATGTCAATGGTCTTAGAAATATTCTTGAGGAGGTGCGTATATTGAGACCGCGCTGCTTCATTTTTGCCAGTTCACTGGCAGCGTGTGAATTCCCGCCTTCAGGTAAATCACTGACCGAAGAAACTCCTCCGGACGGTCGTCATATTTATGCAGTCACAAAAGCAATCGGTGAGAAGCTGGTAAAGGAATTTGGTGAAAAGATACCGTCATTTATTGTACGGCTTCCTGCGTTGTTTTCCGATTGGTGTGAATACCCTCCTCTTTTTATTTTCATCAGAACCTGGCTCTCCCAGGCATGGAACCGCAACATTCTTGGTGGCAAAGGAAAATCAGCAATTCCATACCTGCATGTGCGCGATGCTGTTTCGTTTTTAGAAAGATTAATGGCGATTTCTGAAACACTGGCGTCCGGATCCATCTTTATCGCTGGCGGCGACGAAACGATTTCCCACTTGGACCTGTTCAAATCAGTGACAAGCAACTATTTGGGCGAACCAAGAAAACCATTGCATATGCCAAGGTTTCTTTGTGGTCCGGGTATGTGGTTTCGGGAAATTATCGGATCGCTTCGAGGTGAAAAACCATTTGAACGGACATGGATGGCACATTATATCGACAAGGATATGCGAGTAGATGCCAGCTGGACTCGAAAAAAACTCAACTGGGAACCTCGAAAACGATTGACCCTGCTACGCCGTATCCCATTTCTTATCGAATACTACAAATCAGATCCGCTGGAATGGTTTGCTAAGAACCGCGCTGCCATGAAACAACCATATGTTCATCCCAATCTTCAACTGTATTACCTGCTTGAAAAATATGAGAACCGTATAGATGCCATGATTAGGGAATCAATTTTTAATGATCAGATGCTCAATGAATTTGCAAACTACAGAAAACTCGGCGAAGCTGAACAGTATTGGGCTCCGAAAAGAGCATTGCGTGAATTGATGAGCAGCGTTCGAACCCTCGATAAAGGCGTTTTTATGGCCTATTGCAGGGATTTGGCCAAAATACGATCATCCTTGGAATTTACAGCAAGAGAAATTTGCGAAGCACTGATGATCCTGAACAACTGTGCCATTAAAGTCCTTGATCAAGACCCTGATTTCAAAGCACTCGGACCTGATATCAGAAATTATATTACAATGACCATTCAATTTGGTGTTGATGCCATTCAGGAAGTTTATGAAAAATCAGGTGCTGCTGATATTGATTTTCCATGAACAATATAAACAACTAATCCCATCAGCCCGTCTGCAATAGCCGAAAACGGAACAGCCCATGGCTCACTATAAAAAATCCACGTTATTATGAGAAATACAAATGCCGTTGTTTTCGCCGTGACCAACAGGTAAACACTATTGTATTTGAGATACTCAAGCATGTAACCCATGGCAAGCACAAGATGAAATATACCTGACTGGCGGATAAAAAAGTAATAATCCAGCTTTCCCCAACCGCCAAATCCTGCCGACCATTCCGGGAAAAACATCAAAACGATACCCACACCAACACTGTGCAATGTAATAAGTATTATGAGTATTTTATCAAAACGTTTCATGATGAATCCCCATTAAAAAACATGACATACCATACCCTTCTCTAATTCGAATTCTAATTAATCTTAATCATAAATTTGTTCATTGCAACATTCACCTCATGAATTGGTGTTTTTGAAACTCTGCTGTTATTGAGATTGAATAATTTAAAAA
>JAFGJC010000410.1 GCA_016929305.1 candidate division CSSED10-310 bacterium
ATGCATTTTCTTAAAACCCATATCCATGTGCTGGTTGAAAAACCCATCACTGAGAATCTAGATGATGGAAAACTCATGATCGAAACGGCCAAAAATAACAATCTCGTTTTGATGGTCGGGCAAAGTGAGCGTTTTAATCCAGCGATTTCAGCAGTTTCGGGTTTTATAAAAGATCCACGATTTATAGAAGTTCATCGCTTGGGACCATTCACAACACGAGCTATCGATGTTGACGTTGTTCTTGATTTGATGATCCACGATGTGGATTTGATTTTAAAATGGGTTGATTCCGATATAATAGAAATTCGAGCCATGGGTGTTCCCGTGCTTTCTGATAGAATTGATATCGCTAATGCTCGAATTGAGTTTCAATCGGGATGCACTGCAAATATTACCGCGAGTCGCATTAGCATGAAATCAACACGGAAGGTAAGAGTTTTTCAGCCTGAAAGTTATGTGTCCATCGATTGTATGAATCAGACAATAGATTGTTTTAAAAAACGAGGCGGTAGTGTCGATTCATCTCAACCAATGAATCTTATCGAACCCGTTCAATTTTCCATTGACAAAGTTGAACCGCTTAAAGCAGAAATCACGGCATTCATCGAATCAGTTAAGGGATTAACACCGCCACCAGTGCCTGGTGAAGCCGGACTGAAAGCACTTGATGTCTGTCAGCAAATTACACATTTGATTCGAAGTAAGTTATAATTGCAAATAACGGTTAGAAATACATCATTGTTTCATAAATGGCGATTTTAAATCCAAAGGCATACCCATAAATTCCAGTTGAGGATTTGAGACAGTACCTTTCATTATCAATGGTAAATACTCATTTTCCTTGGGTTCTTCGCCTGGTTTGTGCGGGTAGACACGTACCTCAATGTCAAGTCTGGATTTATTCGGATCGCTTTCTCTGTAAACCAGTCCTGTCAAACGAATGGAGCCATTAAGACTTCTTGCCCAAACCTCTTTAAGTATATATTTCCTGCCTTCAAAGACAAGATTTCCGGTAATTTTTTCAATGTCATCAACAGCGAGTGCACCTTCAATTTTTTCAGGTAGTCTGAATGCAAAATTATCAACAGTGATAGTTGCTGAACCGTTCAGATCTTCTGGATTTTCTGGATCGAATACCAAATCTGCTTTGCCATAGCTGACACCTCTATCCAAAGGTAAATCCGTGATATCCTGCCGCATTTTTTCCAAAGAAATATCTCGCCATTCCGGGGCAAGTTTCATTGGAGCTGTTTTACTGAATGGAACGGTTTCAACTCTTCCGTTGATGACTCCCCCATAACATGCAATCCTATAATATAACCCAGCTTTTGCCCGAACTAATGATCGCCATGAAACAGAGAGTTCCAGCGAATCAGCTGTGAAAAGTCGTCTGGGATTAACGGTAATGTTTTGATTTTTTACTTGATAAGTCATTTCCCGAACCTGATCCACCGTGAGATTTTTCAGCATCAATCCGAATGTTGTCGTTACAGTGATTTCTTTGCATGTAATCCTGATGCCCGTATCGTTCTCGATCCTATTAAATAACTTGTCAAGGTAAGTCTGCTCTGGATGCCAGATGGCGATAACACCATAAAACAGTACAAGCGGCAACAGGACCCATATTATCGTCCAACGGATAACTCTATACCAAAAAGGTTTTTTAGGTTTCGAGGGTGATGTGTTTTCAGAGGGAGATGATTTTTTCATATAACCCCGAATATCTTATTGCTGATGCTGTCCATGAATAATCTTTTTTCATGCCGTTTTTCATAATCTTCAGCCATGTCCTGCGATTGTCATAAACAGTTAAAGCGCGATCAAGGGTTTTTATTAAAGCAGATACGGAGTAGTCATGGAATTTGAAACCGGTGCTGAAGGACGGATCCAGTTCATCTTCCTCAACGGTATCCTCCAGCCCTCCTGTCGCACGCACAATGGGGACTGTCCCATATCGAAGGCTATAGAGCTGATTTAGTCCACAGGGCTCATAACGCGATGGCATTAGAAACATATCGGATCCCGCTTCGATTTCATGAGCTAGTTGTTCATCAAATACATTAAAAAACACCAATTTGGTTTTATACCTTTCTGCCGCTGCTTTCAATTCCTCCTCGTATTGTCGATCGCCAATACCCAATATTACAATTTTCACATCTCTTTCGGTGATCTCGGGAAGTGCTTCCGACAGCAGATCCATTCCCCGTTGTCGCGTTAAACGTGAAATGACGCTTATGATCGGTTCCTTTAAGCGGTACTCCATTTTCATGATTTTTAAGAGTTTCTTTTTACATGCTTTTTTCCCGGAGAGATCATCGATACTGTAATGGGAAGCAATTGATGCATCTGTCTTCGGATCCCATTTTCGATAATCGATTCCATTTTGTATTCCGTACAATCGTTTTTTTTGTGAGCGCAATAATCCATCCAGGCCGCAACCATATTCCTGGGTCTGAATTTCTTTACTGTATTGACTGGAAACCGTGCTGATCGTGTCAGAAAAAATGATACCGGCTTTCAACAGATTCAAATCTCCATAATACTCAATCCCGTCTTGTGTGAAATAATCCCATGGTAATCCCGTCAAATGCATGTCAAACCGCCAAAATAATCCCTGAAATGCCATATTATGAATTGTGAACAGGGTTTTTATATTCCAATAACAGTTAGTCCGATTGCGAAAATGCTTGATATAAAGCGGTACCAGTCCGGTTTGCCAGTCATTGCAATGAACTATGTCCGGGATTGTTTCAAGATGGGGTATAAGTTCGAAGACGGCTCGCGAGAAATAGATAAACCGCTCGGAATTATCCGGATAGTCGACTTCACCCGATCTATACAGATCATCCCGGTCAAAATATTTCGGTTTATCTACAAGGTAAACGGGTATATCCTCCTCCAGAAAAGCCTGATAAATATCTGATTCCTCAGATCTGTCTGAAATAGATACGGTCAAAGATTTTTTAAAAATTTTCTGCTTTAAGCTTGATCCTATTGAACGATAGCGTGGTATAATGATTGCAGGATGGTGACCTAATGTTTTCAATGAATAAGCCAGCGATGATACATATTCTCCCAAACCTCCGGTTTTTGCAAACGGTTCGGCTTCAGACGCAACAATTAGAATGGAAAAATTTGATTTCACGCGCCTTCCTTTCTAAAAAATAAGGTAAGCGTTATTGAAGGAGGGGATGTTAAAAAGTGAGATGCAATATGTCAAGTGATCCCCGCAATAAAGATTTCAAACCTTGCCGGTCTATTTATGGATGAAAGGACTGTTGTGATCCGAAAGATACACATAACAATCTTGTTACCATTCTGTTCTCTTCAAGATAATCCTTCTAAACTTCGATTTAACTTTAGCATAAATTTTGTTCGTAATGAAAGGGGGTAAAATGGATCGATATTTTAAAGGACTGACTGTTTGTTTGTGTGTGGTGGTATTCGTTTCCTGTGCCCATCACCGTGAACGAACAAATAAAGATGTCATATCATATGGTATAAAGCTGGCTAAGAATGACCTGTGGGAGGAAGCCGCGGTCCATTGGAAGAAGGTCCTGGAAAACGATCCAAATAATGTTGCAGCGTTGAACAATCTGGCGATTGCGGCGGAAGTCGAGGGTTACATGGAACGTGCTGAGCAAATCATTTCCAAGGCTTACAAGTTAAAACCGGATTCTGAAATTGTAAAAAAGAATGCTGTCGCGATACAAAAACACAGTAAGACATTAGATGAAATACAGGACTCAGTAAAAGACAAGGGAGAAAACCAATGAGAATGACATTTCAAAAACTTGCTTCCCTGATATTGCTGATGCTTCTCTCTTTGTGTTCCTGTCATCACTACGCCAAAGTTCCGGTCACCTATTATAAAAAACCATTACTGCCAGATCTTAAAGAGAAAACATTTTTAATGGCTAAGCTGCAAAACAATTGCAAGTTTTGTGACGCTTCACGCGATGTTGAGGCAATACTTATGAATACTATGAAGAAAGAAAATATCTTCAAAGAAGTAATAACTTTGGACAGAGAAGCTGTGCCCGTTTTCGATGAAAAAGATATGACGACATTCCTCGATGCGATTAACAATTACAATTGGACAGCATGGAATACACCCCAAAAAGGAGATTTGCTGCTGCTGGGTGCCGTATTTTATAAAACTCAGGATTTCTCAGGCTATGACAGCGAATGGGCAGTGAACAGATATGGTTACCGAGTTCCGGTTAAAGTATGGCGTGACAGATTGAGTTATGAATTCCACGTGTATTTTGTCCTTATGGATTTGACTACCGGGGAGTCCATTTTCAATAAGACATACGAATCGAAAGATGAGGTCGAAGGGGCAGCAGATGAAATCGCGATTCTCATGAACGCTGCTGAAATGAAATCTAATGAGTTTTTAAACAGCATCCGAGGTGAAAAAGTTAAAACTCAAAGATACCTACTTTTTCGTTAGGAGCCATCAATGAAATTGACAACATTTAGCTGTCGTCTTTTATACATCATTATTCCTGTGACTGTATTTATATGGAATACAGATGTTGGAGCCTTTGGCAAAAATAAAATAAACTACGAGCTGTTCAATTGGAAAATGCACA
>JAFGJC010000411.1 GCA_016929305.1 candidate division CSSED10-310 bacterium
AATTCCGTCCATGGGCATATCCCGATATTTCCGGACGGTCTTGCGGTCGATTTTTAACTGCTTCGCTACCTTCGAAACATTGCCACTTTTTTTTATCTCTGACTTAATGTCGCTAATCATTTCCCATCCTTTCATCTGCTGTTCCTCCATTCAATGAGGAACCATACAATATATTTCTTGAAAAAATGGGGATTCTTAGTGACCAATTCATTACACGGTCCAGTTTTCCGGAATAAATTCCTCGATCATCAGCTAAATTACTCCCACTGAATAATTCAATTCCATTCTTATCTACTCCGGAAAAAGTGGGGAATTTTGTTGGCCAATTACTGGGGATTTTTAATGGCCGGTAACAGTGCTGACTGGCCAATAACTTTTCCCCACTTTTTGGCCAATAAGAATCCCCAGTTTGGAAGATGGAGTAAAGGGTGCTAATTGTCAAGGCGTTACCGAGGTGCCAGGTGTTTGGGTGACTAGCCCCCGGGACCGGATTTTACCTTGTTTGTTTTTTATTGGTTTTCAAAAATTAGACCAGCAGGATCAGAGTGTGAGGTGAAAAGAAACTTTTTTATAAATCGATTCAGTTAGCCCAAATCGTTAACCTGAGAATTTGTTTCAAAGAGTTGAATAAAATTTTTTGGTTAAGTTAGCCTAATATTATCCCAATTAATTTAAAGAATAAGATAATGCGATAGGGCTGGATCGTTTATTATAATATCTTCAACAATTTATATTGAAGCCAACGCGGGGATTTGAACCCCGGACCTGCTGATTACGAGTGCTGATTTTTTTGATCGGAAGCTCAAATGGAAGAGAGAAAATCTAAAAAAAATAAACATAAAATCCCGGCGGAAAAACCAATAAATCTAACTAAGAAGGTCATTGAGTCATTGCCCAAGCCAACGAATCCACGAGGGAAACGGTACTATTACGAGAAACTTCAAAAGTTCGGAGTATGTGTATATCCGTCAGGTCAGAAAAGTTTCTTCGTTGAGTACACGGTCGAAAAATTCGGAAAAAAGTGCCGTAAGTTTCACACCCTGGGCAAGTTCGGGAAACTGACCTTGGACGCTGCAATAAAAAAAGCGAAGGTCACCTTCGGAAAGGTTAGCGAGGGTTGTGATCCGTTTGCTGAGGAGAGCGATAAGAGCAACGGATACCTTCTGAGTGAATGGATTGATGAATACCTGGAGAAGATCAGACATTACAAAAAAGGAATCCGGGAAGATTTAAGATATCTGGGGTGGGCAAAAGAACAATGGGGTGACCGCCCGTTGAACTCACTCACCCCGGTTGAGATTGAGAAGTATTTCCTCAAGATCGCTGACAGCGGCAGGAAAACAACTGCAAATCGTTGGCTGGCTTCTATAAGAGCATGTCTACAGGAAGCCTGGCGCAAGGAAGAAATAGTAAGCAATCCTGCAATGAAAGTTAAACCCCTGTCAGAAGGTGATCCCCGACGAAGAGTGCTGTTTGCTGACGAACTGGAGCGATTCAAGGAGGCGCTGGATAGGCTGCCGGATATATATGCCGGAGCAGCCTTCAAACTCATGCTGGTTTCCGGTGCCAGGTTGAGTGAGGTTTTGAACGCAAAGTGGGAGGATATTGATTTTGAGAACAAACGCTGGGTACTCCCCAATCCTAAGAGCGGGAAAAGGCAGTTTATACCACTCACGGAAGTAAGACGGAAAATTCTGAAGGACCTTCCACAGCTCGGATTGTATGTGATAGCAGGAAAGTATCCGGACAAGCCCAGAGCGGATTTGAAGCGATCCTGGAAGAGTCTGCTGGAGATGGCAGAGCTTGAGAAAGTTACTATTCATGATTTGCGAAGAACCTTCGGGTTGCGGTATGCCAAAAAACACGGGCTTCATATCGCCTCCAAGATGTTGCGTCACAGTGATATTCGGCTCACAGAACGGCATTATGCCCCATTTGAGCTGCCTGAACTTACGGAACTGGCTGAGGATACCGATCTTGATCTGTTTTCAGGTAATGATGGAAACTCGGATAACCAATAATCACACCATTCATTTGGCACCAAGTCGGCACCAAGTCGGCACCAAGCTCTGCGAACATTCTTCGCGTAAATCCGCCGATTTTGCTACTCAAAATTCGGTTTTACAGCTTGATATGAGGTATATGCTTCCCTCACCTCCGAAACTGTGTTATTTTCTGAAAAACACCGGATTTATGGGGGTTTTTTGAATAGAATATGAGCAGACTAAAGGACATTTTAGAACAATCGGAGGGCAAGACGCTGGAATACAAGCGCGACCTCTCCTCTATCAAACCTGTCCTGAAAACTCTGGTTGCTTTCGCGAACACGTCCGGAGGTATGGTTGTCATCGGTGTTGACGATAAGAAGAATGTGATCGGTCTTTCCAACCCGGAGATGGATGAAGAAAGACTGTCCAATGCCATTGCTGATGACATCGGTCCAGTAATTCTGCCTGATATCGACATCATCCGTGAAAATGATAAATCAGTAATCATCGTGAAAGTTGCCCGGTTTCCCGGACCATTCTTTCTGAAATCGCTGGGACATGAGAAGGGCGTATTTGTCCGGCTGGGTTCTACCAACCGGGTTGCCAGCGAGGATATGCTGTCAGAACTCAAGCGTTCCAGGGATCATCTCGCATTCGATCAATTACCTTGTATCGGGGCTGAATATGACGACCTGGATATCTCTTCAATCCAGAAAGCATTCAGGAGTGTTGTGCGGGAAATCAATAATTCGAAGCTGGAAAGCCTGGGTGTCCTGATTCGATATGGGAAGATCCTTGTTCCGTCCAATGGCGGAGTTATTCTCTTTGGTAATAGTTCTGCTCGTGAGCGGTTTTTTCCGGATGCCCAGGTTCGATGTGCCCGGTTCGCGGGAAAAGAGAAAGTCGATTTCATCGACCGGCTGGATATAGAAGGAACCGTCCTGGATACTCTGACCGAGGTTCCCAAGTTCATCCGGCGTAACACCCGAATGGCTGCAAAGATCGAGGGTATGCAGCGTCAGGATATTCCGGAATATCCGGTCATCGCTCTCCGGGAAGCCCTCACCAACGCTGTTGCTCATACTGATTACACTCTTCGGGGAATGCAGATTATGGTTGCAATATTCTCAGACCGCCTGGAAATCCAGAATCCGGGGATGCTGCCATTCGGGATGACCCTGGACGATCTCAAGTCGGGTGTGAGCAAAATTCGGAATCCGGTGATCGCTAGAGTGCTCCGGGAACTCGATTACATGGAGAAGTGGGGAACCGGGTACAGACGGATTATTGAGGATTGTGATGCCGGTGGATATCCACATCCGGAATGGCAGGAATTGAGCACGGTGATACGGATTAAATTCAGTCCATCACTCAATATCCCTGATCGGATGAGACTCGATGATACCGTAAGTGATACTCTAAATGATACTGTAATTGACACCTTAAATGAGAGACAGAAATGGTTTATTCAGCAGCTATCTCAAGGTCTGCGTGTCAACGCTGAGAGCATTTCAAAAAAATATGGCGTTGCTTTGATTACTGCAAAAAGAGACATAAAGATCTTAAAGGATAAAAGATTGATCTTTTATGAAGGTTCTTCAAAAAAAGGATTTTACAAAATTCAGTAGTCCCTAAACCAGCAAAAGTTCAATATTTTTATAAATCCACTTACAATATCAGTGTTTTGGTATGGGGTCGGTCGTAATGACAACCGAAAATTGAACCCCCGCGCTACTGCACTACTTTCTGAGGAGGATAACCTGAGTTGCTAATCATATAATTTGGTAAATAGAGGATCTAATTTCGCAGAAATAATTTGACACAAATTAGAATAAAGTGTCAGGATGTTTTGAAAAGGTACGCGGGAGTTAATTGAATGAAATACAAAATGAAAATTGGGTATTTAAACAATATTATTGCGTCGATAATATCTGTGATAGCAATTTTTATAGCCTTAAATGCAAACCGTATTGCAAAGAAATCAAATGAGATAGCTCTTAAACAAGTTAGTGAGAACTTAAAAATAATTGACTTTTATAGCCGAGGATTTTTTTCTTCACAAAAAGAGGATTACTTTGCGACACAGCAAAAATTAAGACTAGCAAATCTGGGAGGGGCACCTGCTTCAATTGTTGAGATCAAAGCGATCATTTCATATAAAAACATTTTAATACCAATAGAATTAAGAGATTATGGCAACGCTTATCAGGGATACAATAAAGTTCAAGGAATTAAGGCAATATTTATAGAGGTTTTAAATACATGTCCGGGCCACGGTCTTTTCTCCACAGAGAGAAAAAGAAATGATTTCATAACTTTGCCATTCAAGATAGAAGCATATGATACGGTTGATTTGGACATGGAAACGTGGATGATCTGTACTGGTAAGGATATTTTTGAGTTTGGTAAAAATTCTGACGATTCACTAAAAGAGAATTACTCTCCAATTAAAGTTGAATATATATTAAAGACAAGCTCTGGATCAGAGATAATTACACCAAAGATAGAATGTTGGTATATAAAAAGGAATATATAAATCGAATAGTCAAATTTAAACTTGTGATTATGTAACATGATTTCTGCGAAAAGGAGATTGGCGTTGAAATAAAAAGTCAGTCATAGCATCCTCAAAGTTGCAAAACTTAACCGTGGCGAGATGCCACAAGGAGGAAGCGATGACTGGCAAGAGAATTATCGATGCAAATGAGATTGTAAGCAAGGTTAAATCATTAAATGGTCATGAGATGTTGAAAGAAATCGTTCAGGTGGTGGTTCAGGAGCTATTGGAAGCAGAGCGGGACAATCATGTTGGAGTGGATGCATATAGTAGAGGTGTAGAGAGGAACGATATACGTAGTGGATATAAGGATCGTACGCTAGCGACTTTATTGGGAGACGTTCGATTACGAAAGCCGCAGACCCGAAACGGGATGCATTCCGAGATATTGGATAATTACACGCGAATAGATCAGTCAGTATTAACGATGGCAGCAGAGATGTATGCGAAAGGTGTATCGACACGCAAGGTAGAAGATTTGTTAAAAAGACGATAGGGACGTCGGTATCATCCGGGACGGTATCGCGGGCTAACAAGCGATTGGACGATGCAATCGAGCAGTTAAGAACAAGGGAATTGTCAAGTTGTCCCATTCTGATTCTGGATGGCCGATTCGATAAGGTTCGTGAAAACAGTGTCATAGTAAACGGAGCGTTGCTATACTCGACGTCATAAATAATTGCGCATGACATAGAAATGTGATGGGCTTTAGATATGAAGCCTTTAACTATTTCTGACGCAGAAACAATGATCCTGGCGTTACAGGATGAAATCCGTCGTTCTGAAGATTCGCGGTATGATCATCGATTGCATGCCATCCTATTGGTGGCTCAGGGGTTGAGTTGTCGAGAGGTTGGGAGCATTCTTGGTGATTCGGCAAGGATTGT
>JAFGJC010000412.1 GCA_016929305.1 candidate division CSSED10-310 bacterium
AAGAAGGATAAATCAGATAAATCTTAAGCTGAATAAACTGAATCTATGGAACCTTTATCAATCCGGAGAACTTAAAAAGCTGCTTACAAATATGTATGATATATTTATCGATATGAATGAAGCGCAGAATACGCTCAGTATTTATATATCCCGGAAACTCAACGCCCCGGTACAGGTTTGTATGGCTCCGTCACAGCATCGGGCCTCATTCAATCTCATTTACAACTACGGCGAAACGGCTTCCTATAATGATAAATTGAGAGCCTATATCGCATTTATTCAGCAATTTATAAACTAATCTCCAAAAATCTTTCATTTTCAATTTCACGCGGAATCACAAAAAAAGCCGCCAATCGATTTTGGCAGCTTTTATATTATTAAAAAATGGAAAAGACTAATTCATAATAAACGATTCCGGATCGACGCGTTTGTTATTGGCAATGACTTCATAATGAAGATGAGGTCCCGTGGTGCGGCCTGTTTCACCCACTTCACCGATGATTTCCCATCGTTTGACCATTTGCCCCTGTCTCACATTTACTTTAGAGAGATGCGCGTAAAGTGTTTTATAGCCGTAACCGTGATCAATAACCACATACTGTCCGTAACTTTTATTGGGTTTATAAAGCATTTTTGCACTCTCAACCCTGCCATCTGCCGCACAAAGGACATTGGTTCCTTCAGGCATGGGAATATCTATCCCTTTATGATCAGTTAATTTACCTGTTAATGGATCAACCCGAAAACGGAACCGGCTTGTGATGCGTCCGCCAAGAATCGGACGAATGGAGGGGAAATGATTGATGCGATCTTCCCGGTCCTTCAGGGTAGTTGTGATTTCATCGAGACTGGTTCTTTCAAGATTAATGGCGCGTTCGATTTTCTCAAGATCGAGATTAATCTCGCCGGTCGTACGTCCCATATCATCGAGATAATAACGGTATTCGAATGAACTGCCGCCAACGCCGACCTGCCGAATATCACTGTCAATCGGATCAAGCGCAGCGACATTGCGCAGCTCATTGCCGGTATTTTCGACAAAAGCAAGACGGTCACTTAAATCCGCAACTTTTCCCTTAATCGTTAGCAGCTCCTTCTGGAGCCGTTCTCGATCGTTCTTTAATCCAACAATTCTGAAATTCTGATATAGACTGGTGACACTTCCAACAAGGAGGGCTCCAAGCAAAATGCTGGTGATTGTAAATAAAGACAGATAAAAATAAAAGTTTTTCCAGTTCAGACTCATCTGTTTGATGTCTGTGCCATTCGCCGGCATATACATCAAACGAAACCTCTCCTTTAACATCCTCTCTCCCTTGCAACTCCCTTGTGATGTATATCGCTTTGCTGTGGAAGGATAAAATCAAGTTCATAATACAAAAATATTTATTCCAAGTCAAGAAATATTTTTCCCTCCTGCATATTTTACCATTCTGTTATCCCAGATAATTCCTCAGCATTCGGCTCCGCGAGGTATGACGCAATCGTCGAATAGCTTTTTCTTTGATCTGACGAACGCGTTCCCGGGTAAGATGAAATTGTTCGCCGATCTCTTCAAGAGTAAGGGGATGCTCACGATCAAGACCAAAATACAGCCGAATCACCTCTGCTTCACGGTCGGAAAGCGTTTTCAGGGCCCGCTTGACTTCAATGCGCAACGATTCGTCAAGCAGAATATCATCCGGCGGGGGCTGCTGATCATCCTGAATCACATCAAGCAGCCGATTATCATCCCCCTGATTGAACGGAGCATCTAAAGAAAGATGCTTCCCTGAAATCTTTAAGGTATCGGATACCTCAAATGCGGTCATATCCAATTCTTTGGCGATTTCATTAGCACTCGGTTCGCGTTCAAATTCCTGCTCAAGATTACTAAACGCTTTACCGATTTTGTTTAACGCACCGACACGGTTTAATGGTAATCTGACCACACGGGATTGTTCGGCCAATGCCTGAAGTATGGATTGGCGAATCCACCATACCGCATAGGAAATGAATTTAAAACCGCGCGTTTCATCAAACCGCTTGGCTGCTTTAATTAATCCGAGGTTGCCCTCATTGATGAGATCGCCCAGTGTAAGCCCCTGATTCTGATATTGCTTGGCCACACTCACAACAAATCTTAAATTGGCTTTTGTCAATCGTTCAAGTGCATCCTGGTCGCTTTTTTTAATCCGCCGGGCCAGTTCGATTTCCTCATCCGGCGTAAGAAGAGAAACTTCGCCGATCTCCTGTAAATAACGGTCTAATGATTGGTTCGCTCTGTTTTTATTTCGTCGGGTCATATGAACTCACCATTTCCTTTTATGAATTAGGACGACATTATTTGTCGTCAATAATAAAATTTACTTGACATTTACTTTTAAAATCATAAATTCATCATATAATGCATAATCAATTGATCAAAATAGGTTTCATCCTCGTTTTCTCAACCCTGCTCATTGCAAACGGGCAGATATCTGAATTTCATGCGACACGGCAAAACAACGCGGTCTTGCTGGAGTGGGCGACAGAATCGGAATCCGGTTTGAAGTCGTTTGAGATTCAACGAAGATGTGATCAGTCTCCTTGGTTGAAAATCGGTTCTGTTTCAGCGGCAGGTGAGACAACGGAAAAAACATATTATTCCTATATCGATTATTCTGTGTATAAACCAACCGATTCCAGCTTCTCTTATCAGATAGTACTGATTTATCAATCCGGCCCAAATGTGACTTATGACACAATTGTCACTGTCTCGGGCAGTTCAGGAATTCGCCACACATGGGGCAGCATTAAAGCCACCTTCCGTTAATTAGACTTTCCCGATTCATGAATAGTTTCCGTTATTGTTTAGGCATTAAAGCCGAATGCTTCTGAATAAATTCCAGAACTTTCCGCTCGACATCGGGTTGGTTTTTTCCGCGTGTAATCATATGTGCAGGATTCTCCAGAACGTTAATTTCCTTGTCCATTGAGGCAATATTCTCATGAATCATTTTAGCATTAAATGCCGGTACGGTTCTGTCATCCTTTGCATGCACGATTAACACCGGACAGGTCACCCGGTGAAGGCCTCGTCTGCAGACTCTTAATATCTTGAAAAATTCGATCAGCGAGAAGGTCGTATACCGATCATATCCCGTCTCGTTGATTTGCCCGTTTAATGCAGGATCTCGTTTCTTTTTCCATTCCTTGAGAAAAGGACGAATCAGAGGAAGTATCGGTTGCAGCCATGGCTTCAATTTTATCGGGGTGGATAAACAGACAATCCCCCCGTATTCGCTCTCTTGAGCTAAAAGCAGTGCAATCGTACCACCCATGGATAGTCCAATCAGGAATATTTCATCACACGATGTTTTCAAAGAACGAATACTCTCTCTTACAGTCCCGATCCAATCCGTCCAGACAACATGATTCAAATCTTCAGGACGAGTTCCGTGCCCCGGTAAAAGAGGAATCTGAACAGCTACTCCAAGTTCAACGAGCCGATCACCTAAACTTTTTAAGGCCCAGGGTGTCCCGGTAAATCCGTGAATGAGAACACACCCTGTCTTTTTCTGACTGGATTTGGACGTAATACTCAGATTCTGTAAATCCCATAACTTTGTCAAGGAAACCGCAAGTTAACAACCAGATCAATTACCAGCTGTTTTAAAATTTTCAGGGGGAGGCCATCTCCCGGATTGCTAAGCAGTATTGGTTCTGAAATGTTCATTCATTAATAAGCATTAAAACCATACATCTACAAAAAATTTAAGTGTTGAATATAAATATTTTTCCACTTTTATTCAAGCACTTTATCAAAACTGCTTATCGCCTTTTACACCGCTGTTTTATTTTTATTGAATAACAAGAGAACACATCCCG
>JAFGJC010000413.1 GCA_016929305.1 candidate division CSSED10-310 bacterium
CGGAAAGCATTCTCTTTGAGCATTTTCTTGATGGGAGTCTTGGAGATAAAATATCTGAAGATGTGCAGTATAAACTTCTTGGAGAAATCAAGCGGAACAAGCGTTCCGCGGGCCGCCAGGTCATTGAACATCTGAAGCAGGAAGAATCATATGGATATCCTATTATTCCCAGAGATGCCATTGCCTGGTTTGGTGATAAGTGGCTGCACTATGTCGGAGAAATTATCACAAAAGTATTGGATTTAAATACACTTTCAGTAGAAGACCCCCGGGTTGCTGACCTTATTGAATGGCTTATTCCTTCATCAGCAAGTATTCCACCTCAGCGTCATGGACCAGATATTGTGAGACTGCTTTCAGAAATGTCGGAGGCGTCTTCAGAAAAGCAGACGGCGATTTTTGTTGAGTATTGGGAAAAACTGGAAAAATTGCTCTTTGAATCGGAAGGATTCATGGAACGTATTCGAAGTCTGGTGACGGAACTTGTTGAGCATGGTAATTCACAAACCGTTGATGAAACGGGGATTATCGAAGAATTTGAAGAACTTGTTCCCAAATTACTTCAGTTCCCGTCTCTGAATGAAAAGGTATTCAGTGTTGTCTACAGACTTTCGAATATGCGAATTCTGCATGCCATGTTGATTGCCACTCTCGACAACTACGCAAAACTTGGTGAACCCAATCCTGAAACCTCTGCAGCTTTTCAGAGCCGGCTGGTCAATTATTGTACGAACGAAAGATATGCCTGTAATCAATTGATGGTTCCTATCATTAACAATTTGTTTCAAACAGCGTCAGAATCCGTTTCTGAATCACTCTTTGAAGTTGTTCGACGGATGCTTCAATATCAATGCAGGAATTGCGAACATTTGGCCGACTGTCCAGTTATCGCGATTTCCGTATCACACTTGAATGATGATCGGGAACATCTGGCCAGAACCAGCAAACTTGTACAGATTTGGAAAGATGCCGCGTATGCGCTGCTAATCCGGCATCCCACTGTATTTAAGGAACAGGTTGTCCCGATGGCTGAAACACCGTTGAATCCGGAAGATTATTCGGTGCCGGAGTTACGGGACTTGCTTGCCGATGCTTGGCAAACTTTTTCCGAAGCACCGTTATTTCAGGATATTTTCCGAAATCTTGTTGCAGAGGATCGCGACATCCGTTTTAGAACCATCAAGGAACTGGCTGAATACGGGGCGTTTGCGGTATGGGTTTGTCTTGGTGCCATGAATAGTCAGAACTGGCATTTACGGCGGAATCTGGCTACGGTCCTTGGTAAAGTAACGGATCTGAAGCATATCAATCTTTTGCGGGGAGCTTTACGGGATCATGATTGGCATGTTCGATGGGAAATCATCCACGCGCTAGCAGAGCGTGGAGAGGAAATAGAAAGTGAAATACAGAATAATCCGGATCACCCAATCGCTCGTATCTTCTGTATGGCACTCAGGGACGGTAATAAATCAATTCGACAGGTCGCATTGAAGGCTATCGAGCAATACAAACTGCTGACTGCGGTCCGGAGCCTTCAGGATCTATATGGCCGTCTGGCAGCTGTCAATGCTGATGCTGATCTTGATGAGCGGGTTGAAATCATGAAGCTTCTCGCCAAGCTAACCGAAATTCCGGGAGCGCCTGTTGACAACATCATCGCATTCATTTCCGGTATCGCATCCCAGAAGGAGGGTTTGATAACGCCGAACTGGATGGTTCCGATCAAAAAGGGTGCCGTCGAAGCCTTGGCGGCTATTGAATCGCCCAAGTCAAGGGAATGGATAAAAACCCTTGGAACTCAAAGACCCCATAAGCGGGGAGTCGTCGGCCGTATCGCACGAAGCGCAATGCAGAAACTGAATCTGCAGTAATCCCTTTTTCGCGCCATTTTTGCACCACTGATTTTTGTGTACGGATTATAGTTTGCCTGCAAAAAAATGTTTTAAATGCCATATTTTTCTTGACTTTTACGCGAAAATACGTATAGTAGCTGCGATTTGTTTTCGTTAATTTTTGGGAGGTTGATGAAGTTATGAAGAAATGGTCATTATGTGTTGTGCTTTCCGTACTGGTTATTTTCTCGGGTGCTGTTATGGCTCAAATGACACCTGTGCCCACACGCACACCCACACCTGAACCGATGCCGTCAAGAACACCTACGCCGACGGTTACACCAACCCCGGGTATTGAATTTACACGTTTTTGTTTTGATTCTAATTTTGGAGAAGACGATTATATTCAATATGGTGATATCTGGTCAATCGGGCTTGCTATGTATACAACCCGGGAAGATGCAAGATTTAGTCTCAGCGCAAGTGTTGCTGATATCACCTTGTTTTATCCGACATGGCAGATGGGCGGAACACACCTGGATCATCTGCAGGAACCTTTGGACACCGGCGTAACGACATATCATTTTTTTACCATTCCATTCCTGGGATATTTTGTCGGCGACATCACATTCGATGCACGTCTTTTCTGGCCCGACAGACAGGGCGGATATGAAGAGGTTCATCATGTGCAACGAGTCGTTCATTTTTATGCCATTGAACCGACACCAACACCCACTCCAGAAGGACCCTGCCAAAAAGGCCGGGCTGTTGTGCATGTGACAAACATACCCATAATGACCGATGGCAATAAAGATTCTTTGAATAAATCACTCCTCTTCTGTCTGCATGACGATAATGACATCAACTTCATGGGTGTTTACCATCGGTATCTCCAGCCGGAGTGGCCGTATGGCAACTGGTGGCCGACATGGCGGCTTGAAGCGGGTGCGGAAGGTTGCTGGGAAGAGTTTGATATCTGGACGACCAAGGATCTTTTCGGCACGTCTGCAATTTTCCAGATCGACTGGGACAGCAATTGGGTAACCGTAACACATCTGGGTACCGGTGACAGCCAAACGCTGCATCTATCCAATGTGCCAGCATATAACCAACTTGGCGAAGATGCCGAGTGCGGACGATGGGGATGGCACTCCGATGCCAACGCCACACTGCTGGATTGGGAATGTTTCCGTGGCGGT
Organism: candidate division CSSED10-310 bacterium; assembly: GCA_016929305.1. Lineage (GTDB taxonomy): Bacteria > CSSED10-310 > CSSED10-310 > CSSED10-310 > JAFGJC01 > JAFGJC01. The sequence goes on from JAFGJC010000413.1 coordinate 3,032, forward strand.
GATCCGACAGGATGCCGCTAGTTTTTCGGTACTACTGAATTCAATATGAACAGTACGCACTGGAAGGTATTTGACAAATATCTTCCAGTGCTTTTATTACTACCCGGCTTGTTAAGTGGTTTCCTGGCTCCTCTGTACATTGTCGCAGCCGTTTTTATATGTCTGCTTATTTTTTGCCTGCCCGGTTTGCCCCTCATTCGATATCTCGTAAACGATCATCCCCCTAATAAATTACTTCTTTATGCCTCGGCTGTCCCGATCGGCTACATCGTTTCAACTGCAGTCATCGCCATTCTTGCCATACTTCACATTGCAAATTTAGCCGTCATTCTGCCGGTCATGTTTCTGATATATATTTCACTTAATCAAACGTTAAAAACTCCTGCAACAGATCATGTTGACGTTCCTTCATTCAACGGAAAAATTCTGATTGGAGCATGTCTCTTGGTTTTGGCCATGCTCGTTTTACTGGTTATTCCTTATCAGAATGTTGGTTTGAAAATGCCTGAGGGGTTGGCATATCGTGCTTATTTTTCAGGAGATTATCTGAAACACGTTGCAATAACGAGTCAATTAATGTCAATGGAAATACCGCCGGAGAATCCATATTTTGCAGGCCAAACACTTCACTATTACTGGATGTTCTATCTTTTTCCGGCGTTACTGGCGAATCAACTGGGATATGAACACATCCAGCCGATACTGACATCGCTAAATCTGTTTCTGGCGGGAACCTTTTTATGGATTTGGATCGGATTGACGCAATCGCTGATAAAAAATACGACGATTAAGATAATTGTGTGGATCCTGCCGTTGTTCGGCGGCTCTTATGAAGGATTGATCTGCCTGGCAGATCTTCATAAGCGAAAATGGCCGCTTGCCGCAGCTTCCTATTACAATGTAGATGGCTGGTCAAGACGCATGTTCGGTGCACCTGAAGTGGACAGCCTTTATCGATTGCTGCTTTATAATATGCAGCACATTCTTCCAGCCGCATTGTTTCTGGTTTTCATTTATATGTTCAGCAAAAGCAGACGGTTACGTTTAAGTGCGACAGTTGTCATCGGGTTATTGTGTGCGCTTGCCATCGGCCATTCCGGTTTCCTTGGCAGTTTCCTCACACTTTGGTGTTTCGTAACCATTTCGATGTCGGAAGAATTTCGAAAAGGTAAGTGGCGAACAGCTTGGATCCGTCCAGTATTATTTGCGCTTATTCCCCTGGTTTTATTGCTTTTCTATAAATTCGGACTGAAAATGCTGGGGCCGGAGATCTCTTCCGGATCTCAGCTCATCCCTCTGGACATCAACCTTGTTGAGGCTGTCCGCAGCGCCCCTGTCGCATTCTTTGTTCTAAATTTTGGCGCAACGCTGGCCGGGTTATTGAGTTTTTTCATCTGGAAGCGGTTTCCTAAAGCAATCTCCTGTTTAGCACTTCTTTCAATCATGCTGATCGCTTTTGTCTCCGTTCCCCGTTTTGGATCTGATGTTGCGGTCAAGGTTGGATATACGGCAGCGATTTCGCTGAGTCTTATGGCCGGTTTCCTCCTTGATTTCCTTAAATCCAAATCGAAGCTTCTATGGATTTCATCGATTATGTTAATGATTCTGCTGATTGTTGTTGCGATACCTTCACTGTTATTGGAGGTGTATAACTTTTCGGAGTTGTTAAATCCCAGATATCTTTCAGTTGTCAATTACCTGGATAAAAATGCCTACGATTGGATGCACACGAATACATCCCCCGATGAGATCATACAGGCGGGAACGAGAACAAATGCCATCAATGCACCATTTACGGGTATCCCAACGTTTGCAGGACGTAAAACATACGTGGGCGATTGGATGCATGCAAGAATTTTCTTGATACCCGAGGAGGAATATCAGCATCGAAAAGCTGTCGCCGATGGAATTTTCAGATTCAAAAACGCCGAGAAAATCCACTCGTTATGCACTCAATCCGGCATCAACTATGTTTACTGGGGTGTCGATGAATATCAATTGTTTAAACACCCGGTTCATTTGTTGGAAGCCGAAGATATGTTCCAGCTGGTTTACAGCTCCCCTGAGGATAAATACGGATTCAAAGTACATCTTTTTCGGGTTTTGAATCAAATAAAATAGGAACCCAATCCCACCGGTTAACCGTTATAGATAAATGAGGTGTATTTTTCAGCATCAGGAAGGGAGTTGACGAACAGATGGCGAGCCCGCTGGCTCACAGTTTAATTGGGGCTGCGATATATATTGCGGTAAAACCTGGCAGTAAAAAGCAGATCACTGCAAAGGGTCTGGTCTCAACGATCGTTCTAGCGAATCTCATGGATGGTGATTTTTTAATCAGCCTTCTTTCCGGATCGAAGTACCATCATTATCACGTACACACTATCGCTTTTGCATTGTTTGCCTCTGCACTGGTGGCGATGAGCTGGAAATGGTTCCAACGTCGTTCTTCCGAACTGTCGATCAATTCCTATCAGGTTTTCTTTTTTGCACTACTTCTGACCGCTTCACATCTGCTCATTGACTCATTTACTGAAGACACATCAAAACCGTACGGATGCATGTTGTTGTGGCCGATTTCCGACAAGTTTTATATTTTCCCTTACCCAGTTTTTACCGACATATGGAGGGGTACAGTGACGTTACTTTTTGGGTACCATAATTGGAATGCGGCAATAAAGGAATTAGCTCTTGGCGGTGTCATTTTAACGGCTGTTTTGGCTGTTCGCAAATGGCCTGTTCGCTGGATATCGATCTGCGGAAGCGTTTCTGTATTTGCAATGTTCATGAGTTTCATGCTTGACGGTTACCTCACTCGGGCTGCAGAAAAACAGCTATTAAAACATCTGGACAAACCGGATATTGCGGTGTCGTTTTCCGGCGAGGGTGCGCACGGTATACTTTTTACTGGTGATCGCGGGAGTAATAAGGACATATATTGTATACTTCCGGATGGAAGCAACATGCGGCGTTTGACCGATCATTCCGCCGAAGATATCTGGCCTGTGTGGTCGCCGGACGGTAAATGGATTGCGTTTCAGAGCAACAGAACGGGGAATTGGGATGTTTACATTATGACAAGTGAAGGTAAAACTATCCGGAATTTGACGAATAATCCAGGTGCTGATGAGTCTCCAGCATGGTCAAAAGACGGTTCCGGAATTGTTTTCAGTTCAGACCGGTCAGGAGATGTATTGTTGTATACGACGCCGGTAGACGGGGATGCGGAACCGGTTCCAGTGACCAGTTCCGGATCTTTTATGGATATCTTTCCCTCGACGTCACCAAAGGACAATACGATTGCCTATACCAGCCGGTCAAAAATCCTCCCCGGATGGCATATCTATGAAATCCCCTGGAATGGCGGTGAACCGCAACGTTTATCACCGCAAGTTGGCTGTCGAGCAAAATGGTCACCTGACGGTAACTTTCTGGCGTTTGTTTCCGAAGGTATTGAAGGTGCAACAGATATATGGATATTCAAGGCTTCGGGAGGTGGATTGCGGCGGCTAACGGATACGCCGGAATATGATTATGATCCCTGCTGGTCTCCGGATGGCAAGCAAATCTGTTTTGCTCGAGGCCGTGATGGAAAATCTCAATGGGAACTCTGGACCATAGGCGTTGACGGCCAGGGATTAAAATTGCTTGCTGAATCTTCAGACGGTGACAGACATCCCTGCTGGCGTTGATTAGAAACAGCCTTACTTGCCACTCTGAGCCGGAAACAGTGCATGATAGATAATACCAAGCTCTTCATCCGGAATCTGTATCGTGCGTTGGGGAGCAATTTGTGAGCGTAATGTTTCAATTGTGCGAAGCAGCGGGACAGCGGGTCCGCTGACAAACTTGCTGCATTCCCCGGAAAATCTTTGAATCGAAACTGGCTCTTGACCCTTCCAGCTTGATGTCAATTCGTAAAAACATAAATGGGTTTCGTCAGAAATGGTCAACGCGGAGAGAAAACCACTGGCTATTGGAAGAGTGGAAGTAAACAACTGGGTTCCTATGAGTTCATTCCGGTTTTCAATAGGTAAATCGAGAAAAATTTCGAATTTTGCTTTTGGTGGAGATGTCAGATCAAACGGTTCGTTATGCTCCTCGGGAATGCTCCATGTTACCCTGTCATTTCGCTCATCCAATTTCTCTATCGATATCATGCCGAAACGATGTTCCGAGAAAAGTTTCAATAGGGCGGCACGTTTTTCTGTTTCAAAAGGCAAGGTTTCAGGATAACCGAATCCCGCTATGGGTATCTTTGTTTTTCCAATAGTTATTACTCCGATCAAACGGTAGCTGGCGTTTTTTTTAATCATTTTGAAATTGACATTCATCATTTTTCTCCCTTTTTAAAAAACCATCTTATGAAATAATAATAACTCGAGATAGATACAAGTCTCAAGATTTCTATTATTCGAATTTCCATCAAGACGCATCGTTCGGTTGAGATAGATTTTCATTGCTTGGTTATGAAATAAGATATAGAAATAGAAAGGACTGGATTCATATGGATCCGAAAGGAGGCGTCCATGGCACCGCGCTATTACACAACACCTATCTATTATGTTAATGGCGATCCCCACATCGGGCACGCTCACACAACGGTAATGGGAGATATTCTTAAACGATTGAATCTCATGCGGGGAGATGACACATTCTACTCCACAGGCACCGATGAACATGGTCAAAAAAATCAGGAAGCCATTGAAAAAAGTGGAATGGATGCTGAAATATACCTGTCTAAACTTTCAGATAGATTCAGGGAATTATTCGACCGATTGAACATACAATATGACTGTTACATCAGAACAACATTTGAATCACACAAGACAGTTGTGACAAAAGTACTGGCGCACCTGCACGAGAAGGCATTGATCTATAAAAAGGATTATACTGGTTTGTACTGTGTTGGTTGCGAACAGTTCAAGAAGGAATCGGATCTTGATGGACACGGTAATTGCCCGGATCATCAGCGGCCGCCGATCAAACAGACGGAAACGAATTATTTTTTTAAGATAAGTCTTTTTCAAGACTGGTTAAAGAAATGGCTGATGTCAGACGACAATCTGATACAGCCATTATTTTATCGGAATGAAGTGCTTGCCATGCTCGTGGAACCACTTGAAGATCTTTGTATTTCAAGACCCAAATCTCGAGTATGGTTGGGTATCGAATTACCATTTGATACCGACTATGTCACATATGTCTGGTTTGATGCACTGCTCAACTATATAACTAATGTTGGATATGGTATTTCAAGTGATTTCGATAAATGGTGGAATAACAGCATCCATCTTATGGCAAAGGATATTATTAAAACACACATCATTTACTGGCCGATAATGCTGAAAGCTATCGATGTTGCCCCGCCAAGCAGGTTCAGGATTCACGGTTACTGGGTAGGCGAAGGCGGTCAGAAAATGGCCAAGTCTTTAGGGAATGTTATTGAGCCGAATGACATGATTGATCTGGTTGGACCGGACGGGTTCCGGTTTTATTTAGCAAAATCCATGGGTGGAACAGATGCACAAATCAGCAAAGCACTTGTGCTTTCGACTTATAATACAGACTTGGCCAATAATCTGGGTAATCTTCATTCCCGTGTGGTCAAATTTGTTGACAAACGTTTTGCCGGGCGCGTTCCCCCAAAAACACGAACCTTTCCGGAAGACAGGGCTCTTCAGGAGTATGTCGCTGAGAAAGCCAATGAAACAGTGATGAATTGTGATCTCATCAGTATCCCCAATCTTATAGCTACTTCGCTGGAAATCGCTGACCGCTTGAACCTTTATTTTAACGATGCTGCTCCCTGGAAGATGGTGAAAATTGAAGAAGAAAAAGAACGCGTGCACAGTGTTCTATATGCCATGCTGGATTGTTTGCGAATGCTTTTTGAACTTTTAACGCCCGTAATTCCGGAAACAGCTTCAAAGGCGCTTGTTTCTCTGGGATCAAAACCAGTCGGTGTAGCAGCTGCCCGTCATACCTTTTTACCGGATGGGTTGAGGCAGCATGCAACTTTTGGTGAAATTGTTGACCTGTTTCCCCGAATCGATAATTAATCGTTATTTTTTGATTTTTTGGCGTATTGTTTCCCAAAGCACGGGTTCAATTCGGGTTAGTTCTGAATCGATCAATTCCAAAGTACTCCGGTAGTGATGGATATCAAACCCGAAAGGATCCGGTATCTCGTCATATTCGCCTTGAGCATAAGCTTTCAAAGGAAACAGTTTAGATGCGACCCGGGGATAACGTGTCAGTATATAGTCACATTGATTCGGTTCCATGCACAGAATGATGTCAGCAGTCTCGATCACCAGGTCGTTTATCGGTGATGACCGGTGGTTCCGCAAACTATATCCTTTCAATTTTGCCGCAAGTTCAGCTTCGGCAGTCGGCGGAACACCGCTGATGGCACGAATGCCCGCTGACTTGATAGAAACAACGTGTTTTAAATCAGGTGGTATGCGCGATCTCAGTGAAGCTTCTGCCATAGGACTTCGGCATATGTTGCCGGAACAGATAAAAAGAATTTGAAATGAATGACGTTTCACTGCCGGACGTTTTTTCATGAATTCTGATATTAACCGATTTTAACTGATCTTGACAATATGAAGATCCTGTTTTAAAGCTGTCGCTATGGAAGTCCTTTAAATGCAAAGGATAAAAAAGGGTAATTATGGCTGATCTCAATCAACTTCGTAAAGATCTCTCAGATCCTGGAAAACTGGGAAAACATCTTAAACTTTTGGAATATTTACTGGTCACCAGTGACATTTGCCAAAAAATCAGATTTCCCAAAGATAAACTTGTCTATTATCTCCAAGAACTGGAAAA
>JAFGJC010000414.1 GCA_016929305.1 candidate division CSSED10-310 bacterium
CCAAAGCTCTTCAGGGAACGGGCGATCTCGATGCCGCTGCAGATGAATATCGAAACGCTCTTGAGATAGATCCGGATTCAGTCTCCATATGGTGTGATCTGGGCAAAATGCTGCTGCAAATGAATGATAACATTGGTGCTGAAAATGCATTCCGAATGGCGGTAGAAAAAAAACCGGATTATGCGGAAGCTTACATTTTGCTTGCTCAGACGTTAAACGTCATGAAAAAACATTCGGAAGCTGCGGCGGTATATGAAAAAGCCGTGGGGTTGGCGCCGGAGCGAGAAGACCTGGTTATCAGTCTGGCTGACACTTTTCTGTTGAATCGAAACTGGGCGGAGGCACGTGACACCTATGTGAACGCCATAAAACACCACCCTCAGTCGGTAATGCTGCTGATGAATTATGCCTTCATTCTTCAAAGAGGCGACCAGTTTACAGAAGCTGCTAAACAATATCGAAAGATCCTTTCGATTCAACCGGACTATTATGATGCGCAGTATAACCTGGCATTGTCGTTATACCTCTCCAGAGAGCTGCGGCAAGCGAGGATCGAAACGGAAGCCTATGTCAGGAAAGTACCATCATCAGCAGACGGTCATCTTCTTCTTGGTAGAATATACAAGGATTACGAACGTTATGATGATGCTCTTGCTGAGTTCCGTACGGTTTCAAAGTTAGCGCCAAATGATGCGAGTGCGCATGTGCTTGCCGGAAATCTTCTCCAGATCATCGGTGATGAACAGGGGGCGATTGCTGAGTTTCGAGAAGCGTTGCGTCTAAATCCCAACGACAAGATAGCAAAAAGAAACTTGAAGCGTTTGATTGGATCGGCGGATTTTTAAGGCAAATAACCGCCAATACAATTCGCGTTAGCTTAAAGAAGTTCCACAATATCTTTCACGGCGACTGTTTGATTTTCCAGATCTTTTGCCGCATCCGACAGCATGATCAGGCAGTAGGGGCAAGACGTCACAATCGTGTCCGATCCCGTTTGAACAAGCTGATTGAAACGTTCGTGATTAATTCGTTTTCCGCTTTCTTCCAGCCAGAACAATCCGCCGCCTGCACCACAGCAAAATCCCTTTTCTCTGGATTCCAACGGTTCAAGAACCTCGCGTCCCGTAGCTATTGACACAACCGTTCTTGGTGCATCGAACTCTCCGTTGATGCGGCCAAGATAACAGGAGTCATGTAAAACCGCTTGCATCGGGCTGTCGATATTTTCGACGGTCGATGATGTCTTCAATATTTCGGCAATGAGTTGACTGTGATGAATCACCTCGTAGTTTCCTTTAAAATCTGGGTATTCATTTTTAAATGTGTTGAAACAGTGTGGACACGGAGTCAGTATTTTCTTGACACCCAATTCGTTGAACAACTCCACGTTTGTTTCCATCAGCATCTGTCCCAATGCTTCTTCACCCAGCCGTCTGGCGGTTTCACCGCAGCATGGTTCGTCCACTCCGATAACCCCGAACGATATATTTCTTTTTAGGAGAAAATTGACGAGAGCCTTAGCGATTCGTTGCGCACGGTCATCAAATGCTGCAGCGCAACCCAGGAACAACAGATACTCCGGTGTTCCATTTTCACCCCATACCGGCAGTTTCAGATCCTTTGCCCAATCAAGTCGTGTAGAAGCACCTATTCCCCATGGATTGTTGTTGGTTTCCATCCCTTTGAAAGCACGTTTGAGTTCACTGGGGAATCGGCTGTGATTAAGCACTTCGCTTCGCCGAAGAGCATTGATGCGTTGGACATATCCGATGTTAACCGGGCACGCCTGCTCACATGACTGGCAGGTGGTACACGCCCAGATTTCTTCCGGTTTGACCACATCCGGCACCAACGCTTTCGAAGGTTCTTTGCTCGTATCTCCGGCGAGTATACGTTCGGCTTCATCATCCAGCAAAAAGTGTTTTTGATGTATTGTCAATTCCCGGGGCGCTAGTTCCTTTTCCGTTCGTTTTGCCGGGCACACATCGTTGCACCTGCCACATTCCGTGCAGGTATACAAATCCAGGAAATCCTTCCAGGAATACTCCTCAATCCTTGATACACCAAACGATTCGATAGTCTCATCTTCAAGATCGAGTTGCGTCAACCTGCCGTTTCTGTTTAAGGGTCTAAGATAAACATTGAAAACTGATGTGACGATATGCATATGTTTTCCCATAGGTAAGTAGACCAGAAAAACCAGAATGCCCAGACAATGGAAGAAATAACTGATGTGTCCAAGAAAAATTGCTCCGCTCGATAATACACCATTTTCCCCGGACATGATGGATCCCAGAAAAGAACCGACCGGTGACCACGCATTAAAAGCGGTATTGCGGGAAGCATGGAGTGTGCCATCGAATATCATATCCGAGATCATCAGACCCAGAATCATCAACAGAACAAAAAGCGCACCGGGTGTGTTCAGCAATCGGGGTACTTTCTTGATATAGCGGCGCCAGAGTGCATATATAACCATTGCCGCTACCAGAACATTGACGATATCTTTTACAAGCGAATACATTTTCCCCAAGGGTTGATGGAATCCCAGAAAAGGTAAATGAAAATCAAAACCAGCAAATCCCATACCGAATAAAGTTATTGCGCGGGTAAGCAGTATGCAGAAACCCCAAAAAATAATGGCGTGCATTAATCCTGGCAAGCGTTCCTGAAATAACTTTTGCTGACCCAGAAAAATAGTGAAAAAATCCCTGATTCTCGTTTTGTGATCAGCAATTGGATCTGGGATTGGAGCTGCTTTTTGCATGAGCTTCACCTTGTATGAAATAGCCCTGGCAAAAAGAACGACAGCCACAGGAATGGCAATAGCCATAATGATTGCGTGGAAGAGAGTCCATTCCATACGGTTCCTCCTCTATACTGTCAAAAATCCAGCGAACCTTCCGGGTAGCTGGTATCAGGAACGGTGTTTCAAGATCTCTTCTTTCAGCACCGGTATTATTTTGAATAAATCCCCGACAATGGCAAAATCAGCTTTTTTCATTATCGGAGATTCCGGATCGTTATTGATCGCGATGATGAACCGGGATGATCCCATCCCGGCAAAATGCTGAATTGCTCCTGAAATTCCACAGGCGATATACAGCGTTGGTGTTACCACCTTTCCGGTCTGTCCGATTTGATGTTTGTAAGGTATCCAGCCGGAATCAACCGCAGCGCGTGATGCGCCGATGGCTGCATTCAGAGCTTGCGCGAGATCTTCAATTGCTTTGAATCCTTCCGGTCCACCCACACCGCGTCCGCCAGACACAATAATATCCGCTTCACCGATATCCAGAACACCTTTAGCGGCCTGAAGAGCTTGATTTACCTGAGTCTTTATCGATATGTCCGTAATCGCCAACGGTGCGATATCAGCTTCGATCACATCGTATTCGCCGGATGCAAATACGTTGGGGCGTGCCGTTATAATCGCTGGTTGATGATCGATGCGTATCTCTGCCAATAATTTTCCTGAATACATGGGACGTACGAATCGAATGCCATCAGCGTCTGTTTTGATATCAGTGATATCGGATATCAATACGCCATCCAACCGTGCCGCCAACCGTCCGCTGATATCTCGGCCTCTTGATGTTGCTCCAAGAATTATCGTATCTGCATGCATTTCTTCCGCAGCGACCGCCAGGGCTTCACAATAGGCTTCACTCGCATATTGATTGAAGATTTCGCCTTCGAGTGTATATACCTTGGAAAAACCCAGGGTACCAAGAGATTGTGCCAGATCGAGATCGTTGATAAGCACAGCTGCCATGTCATCGTCGGGTCTGCCCAGCAGTTTTCCGACCGTTGCTGCTTCATATGTGCTCTTGCGTATCGCATTATTATGTGTTTCCGCCCAAACGAGTATTCCTGCCATAATATATCTCCCTCAATACACGGCTAATTTAAATAATCTTTGCTTCATCAGACAGCCATTGAACAGCTTCTTTTACCATGTCTGCCGGATCACCAGTAACAATTTTGCCTTTACCTCGAGAACTCGGGGTTTGCAAATCAGTAACAAAACTACGAGGTGTCCCTGGAGTCATGCCGAGATCGCTCAGTGTAACTCTCTTGATCTCTTTATTCTTAGAGCGTTTGATGGCTATCAACGTCGGATATCGCGGCTCATTGAGCTCCTTTGAACAGGAAATCACAGCCGGAAGTGTTACACGGACTTCCAACGTTCCGCCATCAAGCTCCCGGATAACTGTGGCTTTTAAACAGTCCACATCGATTTTACCGGCGTTACTGACATGCGCGATATTTAAAAAGTGGCCTAAAGCCGGTGCAAGTGCATCCTCTTGAAGATCTATCCAGGAACGGCCGCAGAGAATGAGCGAAACGTCAAGCGTCTTTATAATACTAGCGAGAATTTTTGCCTGAGTGATGATATCCGATTCAACAGCTTCCGGATCAGTAATGAAAACAGCTCTATGAATGCCCATTGCCATTGCAGTGCGAATAGCCCATTCCGCTCGATCAGATCCGATACATACACCAATAACCTCTCCACCTGACTTTTCGGCGATTACTAAAGCCTCTTCTACTGCGTATTCATCATACGGGTTCAATATAAATTTCAACGTATCCTCAACAATTTTCCCGGGATGCGTTGGATCGGCAGCAACGTTTGCTTCCGTATCGGGAACTTGTTTCAAGATGACAGCAATATTCATCTTTTCCATCCTCCATCTCTAAACAACCTGATCAAAAATCAATCCATTCTTGCTATCATATATTCAACCGGCTCTTCAAGTAAATTTTCATTTACCAGCATCGGGATTTCGATAAGCGGCGTACAATTTTGGCTGGTCTTTTCCGGACAAGACTCGAACGGCTGCATCTTTTAATGCTTGCATTTCATCGCCTCCAGGATAGACCAGTACCG
>JAFGJC010000415.1 GCA_016929305.1 candidate division CSSED10-310 bacterium
AAGCTCTAATTCCTCGATTTCATTCCACATCTGGTCGAGTAAATTGTTTTCTGAACTTAAAAACGCCATTTGACGGGCATCTCTTAACGATGTCGACGTTAATGGACCGCCAATCCCGATATGTGATAATTCATCACGCTTGCCCAGCTTTTTCTCAACTTCTCGACTCAGATTTCTAATCGCGGACATCTGGTCACGGACTTGACTCATCCGTTTACCTAAAAAATTGATTTGATTGGTTTTTGCATTCAATTCAGCGCTAAGCCTTTGATTTTCTGCCATTAATGATTGGGATGTCTTGAGTGTGCGGAATATAAAGAATCCGCCAATGATAACTACTAAAAAAACAACAGATATCAAAACCAAAGCATATGTTGGCAGATAAAACCGACGTATTTTACCCTTTTCAGATCCTTTTAAACTGATGAACCAACCCATCAATCATCTCCAAACAAAAACTCAAAAAAGCCTTTCAAAGCTTTTACTCGCAAGCAATCTTACTGACGGACGATAAAAATTGTCAAGGTATAAAAAATCTTCTTTTCGTTGACAAGACATGCCATAGATCTTAGAGTTGCCCATTGAATTTCACCATGCAGGAGGTTTTCTTGAAAATCGTTTTACCCCATTTTGTACGTTGTCTAATCTGTTTATTCATACTTGGCGTTTCCGGCTGTGTTACGCTTACGGTACAGGAAAAAGCCAAACAGGCAATAACCTCAGGAACTCGCAACCCTCAGCAGGCAATTGCAGAGCTTGAACAGCTGTTATCACAAAATCCAATCGGTCCCGAAACACCTGAAATGTTATATCAGTTAGGCAGGCTTTACCAAAGCGTCAACAATCGTCAAGAAGCAATGGCCAGATATTCTGTCATCATCGACAATTATCCATCATCCATGTATTCTCAGGCAGCCCTTATTGAAATCATCGGTCAGGATGCAACTACAGATCCTGAAATCCGAATGGAACAACTCAAAACACTTAAAAATTCTTTGAATAATGTCGCCTTAGCAAGCCGTGCTGATTATTATTTAGGAGAAATAGAACTAGCACGCGAAAACTATAAAGCTGCATTAACCTATTTTCGAAATTCCGTCGCAACACGAACCGATCCATTAACAAGTTATATCTACTGGCTTAGAATCGGTACATGTGAGCGAAAGTTGGGTTATTTTGCTGAAGCGGAACGTGATTTGAATAAATCACTCAGCCTGAGTCATCATAATCCGGTACCCTCAACTTTAGAGATTTCCCGATTATACCTTGATCAAAATGAATATCTTCGTGCTTTGGAAATTTCATTTTCAGTCCTAGATAAAACTATAGGCGATGGCGAGCTTTTAGAGCATATTATGTCGATTTTAAAAGATAAATTGACCTCAAAAGAACTGGAAACACTTGCCGGTAAATATTCGTCACGTGAACCGGGATACTTGATTCAGAGAGAACGTATCCGCCGATGGATTGAATCAGGAGATCTTGACCAAGCTCGATATGCATTGTCAGAATTGCTCTTTCGATATCCGGATAGGACCTCGGAAATAATGAATCTTCAATACGGTGTTGAACAGCTTTCTTCGGTAAACCGACATCGAATAGGATTATTGACTCCCCTGTCCGGATCGCTCTCAATTATCGGTCAAAATCTTTATCGTGGTTCGGTTATGGCTGTAGATGATTTTCGTTCGAATAATCCGCATGTCCCAATGGAAATCGTTGTAAGAGATACCAAAGGAATGCCTATCAATACTGTATCCGCATATCAGGATTTGGCTGAAAATGAGAAGGTGATAGCGGTCATTGGACCTGTGAAAAGTGCGTGCGCAGAAGCCATCGCTGAGTTGAGTGGAACGTACCATTTGCCCACATTGTCTCCGGGATGTTCTGACAAAACTATATGCTCGCGATCTGAGTATTTGTATCGTTTGTATCCATCGCCGGAAAATGAGGCAAGCATTGGATGCCGGTATCTCATCGATGAGCTGGGATATCGTCGATTTGCCTGCATTTATCCAGATATTGAATATGGCAGATTGGCATTTCAGGGTTTGGTGGAAGCGTTAAATCGTTATGGCGGCGAGTTAGTTTTTAGTGTCGCCTACCCGGAGAATGTTACGAACATGTCATATTTATTGACTGGATTAAAATCCAGCTTGCCCGATGTGATCTTTATTCCAGACGAAGCTGTCAGAGCCGCTCAAGTAGCAGGACAAGTCAGATACCAGGAAGTTATTGAACCAATTTTCATGGGGACAAGTGCTTGGGAAGATCCCAGCATAACCGCCATCGGTGGTACACATCTGGAACAATCAATATTTGTTTCAGAATATCCGTTGTTGTGGGGAATACGGAAAGATATCGAAAACAGGTACCGTTTGAAATATGGTGAATTGCCTGACATGTTTGCTCTGCGCGCATATGAAGCAACATTTCTTGTTCTTGATGCCCTTGCATCTGGAATAAAATACAGAGACCAGTTGCAATTCAATCTGCATTATCCAGCGCAACTCGAGGGAATAAACGGTGTTGCATCGTTTGACAAAAACGGCCATTACCAACCTACACTTCTGATCTATAAAATTGCGGACGAAAAGATTAATTCCTGGGCGATATGGCAAAATGAGACATTTGAAATGATTACTGAGGAGGTGGATCGTCAGGAATATCCACCGGGAAATCAGACTGAAACTCATCCGCCTCAGGATCATCCGAATCAAATTCAGGAAGCGGAGTTGGAGTTATCTCCGGCGGACTGATTTCCTCCTCCAGTTTATCCCAATCTCTTGTAATATTTGTTCTTGTTTTTCGAGTTGAATCACGATGCAGGTCGCAGAAAACAAGCGGTTCCGTTCCCTCGCGGAATGCTTCTTTTATTGTTGAGGTGCAATTGGGAGTTGCAAGAAGTCCGCTTTCCCCACAAACATCAGCAAAAACAATACCCTTTGGTACCTGAAAATCTACAATTTCGTAATTATCCAGAATACCTTCCATATATTCAAGCCAGATTGGCAATGCTGCTGAAGCACCTGTGGCACGTGGATAAATGGTTTCCAATACATCTGCACCAACCCAAGTGCCCGTTGCGACTTGAGGTACAAATCCGATAAACCATGCATCATGAAACTGATTCGTAGTTCCCGTTTTGCCACCAACAGGTCTCTGTAATATCCTCGCTCTGTATCCTGTCCCTTCGTTTACTACCGCCTGAAGCAGATTGTTGATCAAATAGGCTGTATCTTCTCTAAGCCCTCTGCGTAGAGAAGGGTAATATTCCCGTACGGTTTCTCCATCTCTATCCAGAATACGCCTGACCATCATCGGTTCTGCAACTATTCCTTGAGATGCAAATCCTCCATATGCCTGAGTCAATTCCAAAAGTGACACTTCCGATGAACCAAGAGCCAGTGACAACGAACGGGTTTGCGGTGATTTTATACCTAGCCTGCGCGCAATCCGTATAACATTATCAATACCAACTTTCTCTAATAATCGTATCGAAATGATGTTTCGGCTTTTTGCCAATCCCACGTGCAGGGTCGTTGCACCAAAAAATTCCTCTGAATAATTGTGGGGTTTCCAATATTCCTTTTTCTCCTCTTCAGCATCTATTCCCATTGAATGTACTACCGGTTTTTCCCATGTTTTTTCGATAACGATCGGCGTATCATAAATAACATCAGCAGCCGTAAATTTATCGTCTAAGGCAGCGGCATAAATAAAGGGTTTGAATGCTGAGCCAGGTTGTCGTTTCGACTGCGACACCCTGTCAAACTGGCTTCTGTTGAAATCATATCCACCAACCCAAGCTAGAATTTCACCACTGGTAGGAACGATTGATACAAGTGCTGCTTCAATCGTAGGTTCCTGTGTCAAACGACACGATTTTATCGATTTCTCACCGTTTTGAGTATCATATTCGTCAATGATGCACCACACATGATCACCAGATTTTAACTCTCTCAAGTATTTGTTTTTAATCCATATTGTCTGAAATGGAAGACTTATGGACATTCCCGCACATCTAATGGTGAGTTGATCGGATTGGACTTCTACGATTTCCGCACCTGCAACTCGTCCTATGGGAGGTGGAGTGGAAGCAATGGGTATCGCGGGATCAGGACCACGCCATCGCCGTTTTTTTGTGATCTCATGGAGTCCCTTGTAAACAGCATCCTCTGCAATATGCTGGTAATCCAAATCAAGTGTCGTATAAATCTGATAACCCTCCGTATGCAATTCCCGGCTGCCCAGTTCCGATTCGAGAGTTCTGCGGAGAATCTCAACAAAATAAGGGGCTTGGGTAACCGATTGTGTTCCTGGATGTAATTGCAGATCGGATGCTTTTGCCTCGCGAGCTTGCTGCTCATTGATATAGCCGTTCTCCAGCATACGATTGATAACATGATTTCTGCGTTCACGTGCGATTTCAGGATTGTTCAATGGCGAAAACTTACTCGGTGCTTTGGGTAAACCCGCAAGCATCGCGGCTTCTGCAAGAGTCAATTCCGAACAGGATTTGTTGAAGTAGGTCCTTGCAGCAGATTCAATACCATAGGCACCGCTACCGAAATATACCTGATTCAAATAAAGTTCGAGAATGCGATCCTTGGTAATCACATTTTCAAGTTGCAATGCAAGCAGGGCTTCTTTAATTTTTCTCGCCAGTGTTCGCTCACGTGATAAAAACAGCGATTTAGCAAGTTGTTGAGTTATCGTACTGCCACCTTGAACAATTTCACCTGCCTGTAAATTCTTTATTGCCGCTCGAAGAATACCCGGAATATCCAATCCGTTGTGACTGTAAAAATGTTCATCCTCTATGGATATGATAGCCTGCTGCATAACATCTGGCACTTGCGTTAAGGGTACGATTATCCTTCGTTCGAGGGCAAATTCAGCGATTAGGTTGCCGTTGCGATCAAAAACTTTTGAAACGATCGCGGGCCGATAATCCACGGCGGCCTGCAATTCCGGTATCTGCTGTACATAGTGAAAATATATGGCAAGCGCACTTCC
>JAFGJC010000416.1 GCA_016929305.1 candidate division CSSED10-310 bacterium
ATTTTTCTGCCGTTATTATATACTGAGATTATCGAAATATCAATTTCTGGAGGTGTTTTTTTCAAAAACAGGTGAAATTCCCTGTCTGGATTTTGCGCTATTCCTAAGTTGACTTTATAAATGTTCCCTGCTGGTATTCCTCAAACGCCGTTTGGAGTTCTTCCTGAGAGTTCATAACGATCGGTCCGTACCAGGCTATGGGTTCTTTTATCGGTTGACCGGCGATCAACAGAAATCTTACCGGTTCATCCTCCGTGGCAATGGTAATGAGATCTCCCGCATTGAAGAGTATCAACGTTTCATTTCCCGGCATACCAACCGGTTGAAGATCGAAATAGTTAATACCTTCGGAGGGAACATTCAGAGGTGTTTTTTCATCGCAGAAGATACCTTTTCCGGCGATAACATAAGCAAAAATCAAGGCATCGTGTCGCGTGGGATGGCGATATGTAGTATGGGGTGCTATCGTGATATCCAGATACTCCGGATCAATGACGATATCTTTGACCGGACCCTGGATACCTTGAAGATTTCCGCTGATGATTCGAGTGGTTACTCCCTTAGCAATCTCTCGCACAGGTATTTCCGCGTTTTTTATTTCCTGGTATCGAGGAGACATCATTTTATGAGATGCCGGCAAGTTTGCCCAGAGTTGAAATCCCCACATGTATCCATCGGGATCGCCGATTGGCATTTCCTGATGAACGATACCGCTTCCCGCCGTCATCCACTGGATATCGCCGGCATGGATAACGCCTTTGTTGCCCATACTGTCCCCGTGCTCAACGGAACCGCGCAACATATACGTAATCGTCTCGATACCCCGATGCGGATGCCATGGAAAACCCTTTCGATAATGATCGGGAACATTCGAGCGGAAATCGTCCAGCAGCAGAAATGGATCGAAAAGCGGAACATGGCTGAATCCAAATGCACGTTTTAAATGCACACCTGCACCCTCCAATGTGGGTTTGCTGCGAAACATCTTTCGAATTGACCGCTTTTTCATTAAATACCTCCCTGACGACAGGAATCACATTAACAACTTTTAAATCAGTGTATCGGTACTTCACACCTCTTTCAATCCGCATCCGCATGAAGATAATGCATTCTTCACACCGTTTTTTTATGATAGGGTAACATCAGAAACCGAGTAAGAGCGATTGCATACCGGACAGGGGGCAGCAACAATGAATCTGACATTTTTAATCATCATTATTGTGTTTATCATTTTCAGTATTGGAATCCTCGCCATTCTTCTGATAACCATGAAAGATTACAAAACCGTGATGAACACGCTGGAAAGTTCAATTAAAAACAAGGCTCTTCTGCAGCTTCAATTGAAAAAAATCAACAGCAACCCAGAGGAATATTTTGATACAGCAAAGAAGCAGTGCGATGAATTAGTGTCTCTGGGTTTTCAAAAATCAGGCATTTACGAGGATCCCTGGTGTTCAGGCTGTGTATTGAGCGGTTTTCATCATTCGGAACACAAAATCTTCGCAGCGGTATACCTGCGTTCGGAAGACGATGTGTGGAGTGAACTTGCAGGTCATTTTAACGACGGATCCTATGTGGTTTTAACCAATAGCGGAACAATAGACGGCAGCGAAAATTTCCCTGACAAGATCAACTTCAGAGCGTTGCCGAATGTTTCCGTTACCGAATTATGGCAACGCCTGATGCAGTTTATCGATGAAAACGATTTGCAATGTTTCGAGATGACATCATTCACGTCAGAATATGAAGCCTTGCACAGTTTGCTGACGGCATGGAGACGTGAATCCGCCGCCGGCAGACAGACAGCTGAGTTATAACGAATTACTGCTTTGGATTTGTATTGGGTTCTACCGGTCTTTGTTGTTTACCAGTGACGTTCAGTTCGGAAAAACTGAAGTTGGCATCGCCTTCCGATCCGGTAACTTTCAAATAACGCGCTGTAATGGGTTCCATTTTCATTCCTTCAGCATATTGTGCATTTTCCGGATCCGTGGAAAGAGTATCCATACCATCCTCAACCTTTCCAAAATCTTCGTGAATCGTCAACAGCGGTTTGTAATTCATGCCATCTTCGGAAAAATCAATCTGATAGCGGTCGTTATTGTCAACTTGTATGGTGAGATTATCAATCAGGCAGATTTCCCCCAGATCAAAGACAAAGGATGTTTCAGGAGAGAACCAGTAGACGCATCCGGGACCGTCGAATACAGTTTCTTCTACGGGGAAATCTTTATCGATGAGTAACGTTTCGGTATTTTTAAATTCACCGGAACCTTTCACGGAAACAAATGTCAATGGCGCTGTCACTGTTTCGGCAAATCCCTGGGATATTATGAAGGAAAGAATAACCATCATGAAAACGGGTTTTAGGTATTTCATATGAACCTCCACTTACATTGTTAAATCTTCATAAGCGGGTATATTAAACAGATTATTTCCGCTATGGCAGCGATGCTAATAAACTACTCTATAAAAGTCAACTATTTTTGGCGAAGGCAAATCAATTTACTCCTTATATAACTTGTCAATGCTTCGATGAACAGGATCCGTCGCAGCACGTTGGTGTCCGCTTGAACGCGCCATAAAGAAGGATAGCCAGCAGAATAACAGCGGAACCGTGTTTGATAATTTCGACGCCCATATCGGCCTGAGCACCCAGTTTAGGGATGAACTCACCGGGGAAGAAAGCATCAACAAGAAGTCCGGAAGCCAAAGCCGTTATGGCGACTGTTGCCAGATAGATAACCACAACATTGCGTCCCATAATTTTCCAGATCGTTGATATTGTGGCGGCATTGGTGGCGGGACCTGTCAACAGAAATACGAGTGCTGCGCCCGGAGAGACGCCTTTCATGATCAGCACAGCCGCGATGGGGACAGAAGCGGTAGCGCACACGTAAACGGGTATTCCCAGGATCATCATGATAAACATAGCACTGATACCGCCGCCAAGAACCGCTGAGAACATTTCGCGCGGGATCACCAGGGCAGACAGAAAACCTGCGATGCCCAAACCTACGATCAGCGATTTGCTGATATCCTTTGGCAAATCCAGAAAACCGAAACGCATTGCATCATTGAATTTCTCAACGAGCGATTTTGATGAACTGTTAGTGTTTGGTATCTGATTCGGTTCAGCGGAAGTCTGTTGAGAATCGTCTCCGGAATCTTTCAGGAAAGAAACCGCTACACCGCCAATCAGACCGGTGATCATTGCTGCCAGCGGACGAAAGACGGCAAACAGCGGCCCGAGCAGACTATAGGTCACCAGTATACTATCGACGCCTGTCTGAGGCGTGGAGAGCAGAAATGCTGTGGTAGCGCTTTTGCTGGCTCCCTGATAGCGCAACGAAGCGGACACAGGAATAACTCCACAGGAACAGAGCGGTAATGGAACCCCCAGAAGCGTTGCTTTTATCGCAGACCAAACCGATCGGCCGCCCAGATGCCGTTGAATGAATTTGGGGGAAATTACAACGGATAAGACACCCGCAATAAAAAATCCCAGCAGCAGATATGGCGCCATTTCTGCAAAAACAAGCCAAAATTCAATGATAAATCGCTTTAGAAAATTCGTTGCAGCCAAAATAATCCTCGCTGTCGTCACCGCCCCCTTAATCCGACATTTTTTATCATCTTTTCAGAAAAAAGTCAAATGAGTGAGTCAGGTCAGCCGGCCGCTCCATGCTAACGCTTCCAACCGGACCGGATCCAGCAAACGGATTTGTGAACCTGTTATCTCTATCAAATCCATCGCCGCCATTTTCGCCATAGCACGCGACAGGGTTTCCGGGACTGTGCCCAGGAGTGCTGCGAGTTGTGTCTTGGATATTTCCAGATCAACACGCTTGTTGTCATCCGATGTCGAAATCATTGTGAGCAGGTAACGCGCAAGTCTTGCAGGAACTTCTTTCAGTGACAGGTCATCAATCAGAACCGTGAAATAATGGAGACGGCGAGAGAGAATAGCCAGAAGTTCCAGCGCAATCTGACTGTCGGTTCGGATCAACTCAATAAACTCTTTTTTAGGAATAAAAACAGTATTGGTGGGCATTACGGCTTCTGCAAACGCGGGATAATCACTGCCTTCAAATACGGGCACCTCGCCAACGGGTTCTCCCGGACCGAAAAAATGCAAAATCTGTTCTTTCCCGTCACCTGATAGTTTATATACCTTTATCTTCCCTTCAATAATCAAATGAAACCCTTCACTGGAATCTCCTTCAGAAAAAACGATCTGTTGTTTCATGAAGTTGCAAGATCTCGCCAGGGCTGCAATTTTAACAAGCTTCTCCGGTTTCAACGATGTGAACATGGGAATTTCCTGCAGGATTTCATAAAGTGACCGCGACATGCCGCCTCCTTTTC
>JAFGJC010000417.1 GCA_016929305.1 candidate division CSSED10-310 bacterium
ATGATCCTTCTGGTTCTGTCGGTGATAAAATGCGTTTATTAAACGATTATAGGATCAGATATATCTGGTATGGCAAGAGGGAACGCGATCTGGGTTCTTTGGATAAGAGTTTGCCAATAGATAAAATCGCTGCTTATGAAGGAACGGACCTTTATGAGGTCAGAGGGATTCCCATACCTTAAGGCAACTAAATGTGATCTGATGGAATACCGATCGATATTCGGCAAAGAACCTTCCATCGCCCCCAAAGTAGGCACGATTCGTGAGCAGTATCACGCCTGTTTCGAGTAAGGGATCAATCCAGATGCTTGTTCCAGTAAATCCGCAATGACCATATGCATGGTCCGAGAGAGAATTTTTAACGGCACTGGAGGATGCAGCCATTTGCCAGCCTAGACCCCGGGAGTCGCTTAAACCCGGAGTATGATTTTGTACAGCGATCTTGATCCAGTCGGTTTCAGTAAACAAGCGTGTATGTGCAGTATCGCTTAACATAAACTGACAAAACAGAGATAGATCCTTAACATTACTGAAAAGTCCCGCGTTGCCACTCACTCCCCCCAAACCACATGCATTCCCATCATGGACTTCACCCCGCAAACGGTAGTCACGCCATTGATCGAAATGCTTGCCATCGTTTCCACTGAGATCTCGTTCATGGGAATTGCCGAATTCCGTTGGTGCAACTAGATCTTTGAGCTTCTCGGGCGGATTGTAACATGTCATATTCATTTGCAGGGGAGTGAAGATATAACGGTGGGTAAAATCAGAAATCGTAATGCCGCTAACTTGTTGGATAATTTCCGTGAGAACGATATAGCCAAGACAACTGTAATTAACGCAGGATCCAGGTGTATTTTCAAGCGGCAAATCAGCGATGGTCCTCAGGTAGCTGGCCATTCCTGTTCCCTTGAGATAAAGCGGTTTCCATGCAGGAAGACCGGATGTATGCGTGAGAAGCTGGATAACGGTGGCTTTACCTAAAGCCAATCCCTTGAAGGTCGGAATAAAGGTGTCGATTGACTGATCGAGAGACAGTTTTTTCTGATCTGTCAGTAATAGTATTGCCGTAGCTGTTGCAATCGGTTTGGTCAATGATGCCAGGTCAAATATTGTATCCGTGGCGGTTGGATTTGAGGTTTTGGTGGGCTCAAGTTTTCCAACTGCAGCTTGAAAAATACAACCGTTTTTTTTGACAAGTGCCAGGGCTGCGCCCGGGAAAAGTTTCGCGTTGATGCATCGCCGCAGACTGTCTACTATAGGTTGAAAAACATGCGATTCCATATCAACTGTGTGGTGGTGAGTGAATCTGAGCAACAAGAGTAATTCCTATTAGAATCATCGCTATACCTATTATCTGAATAGGCCTGAGACTTTCATTTTCGAACAGGAAATATCCAGCAATACCTATTATTGCGAATCCTGAACCTGTCATGATGGGATATGCGACGTTGAGCTTAATTTTAGCCAGAGCCTGTGTATAGCACAGAAGGTTCAGACCGAAAGCGGTTAAACCTGTTATAAAAGGCCAGGATAAGTAATAATGGAATAGCCGATCGATAAGCAAGGGATTGGGAGGCAGATTCATTTCAGCGTTTACTGCAGCTTTCTTCATAAGAAGATTCGCCAGTGCATTGAATAACAGTGCGATAACAAGAAATGCGATATGCACAATACAACTCCTTAATACTTTTTAGGATCGAAAGCGTATCGAACACCTTCTCCGATCAAATTCAGCAATGAAAGGGTAACGAAAAGAGCAACGGATGGATACGTGGCAAGCCACCAGGCAGTTGTGAAATATTGCTTACCCTGATTGAGCAATTCACCCCAGGAAGCGGTCGGGGGAGCAACACCAAAACCCAGAAAATCAAGACCTGCCAAACCCATAATTCCCCCTGCTATTGCAAATGGTGAAAACGTTATCACTGGATTTAAGGCATTCGGAAGTATTTGACGGAAAATAATTTTACCCGTTCGCATGCCAAGAGCTCGACAAGCTTCTACAAATTCAAATTTTCGCAAACGCAGAAATTCAGCTCTAATATAATAAGATATACCTACCCATCCGAAAAGACTGGATAAAATTACCAGAAGCATAATGGACGGCTGAAAGATGGCTATCAAGATAATCAACAGGAAAAAATACGGTATGGCTGTATATATTTCAATAATCCTCTGTCCGACAAAATCTATTCGACCACCGATATATCCCTGAATGGCTCCAAAGGTAATTCCAAGAACATACGAAAGAATCCAAACTCCCAATGCATAGATCATGGATACTCGAAATCCATAGATAATCCGGGTTAATACATCACGACCTCTATCATCCGTTCCCAGCCAGTTCTCTTTTGAAGGCGGTGCAGGAAACTCAGGAACAGCTTTGTTAATTTCATATGGTGACCAATTGATAATCGGAAATACAGCAAAAACGTTCTGCTCGTTGTTTTTTTGAAACGCTTTATAATCCATGACCATACGGTTAGTTATCCCAAAGGTTACCGGGTGGTATGTTTTCACCATTGGGAAATACCATTTTCCGTTATATTTCATGAAATAGGGTTTATTGTTTGCTACAAGTTCAGAACACATTCCAATAATGAAGAGAACTAAAAAAACAATGAAAGACCAGTACGCACTTTTACGTCGCTTAAACGCTCGGATTCGCTTTCGAGACTCCTCACTGACAAACCGTGACATTCAGTTCACCTATACGAAATCAATTCGAGGATCAGCAATGGTATAGATGAAGTCGGAAATAATGTTACCTATGAGTGCTATTAAACTGATGATCACAAGATCACCCATGATAACATTAAAATCACGAGCCAGAACCGAGGTGTATCCCAACAACCCCATACCATCCAGATTAAATATCATTTCCAGCAACATGCTTCCGGCGAAGAAGATTCCCAAAAATCCGCCAATTCCTGTCGCAATCGGTATCAACGCATTACGCAACGCATGCTTCATATAAACGGTTTTCCGCGACAGGCCTTTTGCTCGGGCAGTTCGACAATAATCTTTTGAAATTTCTTCGATAATGGAGTTTTTCATAAGAAGTGTCAGAGTTGTGAATTCCGCAATCATATAACAGATCAGAGGAGCAATGAAGTGGTGGATACGATCCCAAAGTTTACTCCATAATCCCAGGTCCTGATAACTGTCGGAATACAAACCGCCAATAGGTATAAGATCAAAAAATGAGCCACCACCGAAAAAGACGATAAGTAGAATGGCCAGCATGAAACCAGGAATGGACCACATCAAAAAAAGAATAATGGAGGACATGTAATCAAATGCGGTACCGTCTCGAATAGCTTTAAGAATGCCCAAAGGGATACACACAAGATATGTCATAAAGAAAGAAATGACACCAAACTGGATGGAGACGGGCATCTTGGAAACGATCACATCCATTACCGGTTGATCGTAGGTAAAAGATTGTCCAAAATCAAAAGTAAGAATATTTCCGAGCCAGATTCCATAGCGTGTACATGTGAAAGCCATGATAAACCGTTGAAATCCACCGATTTCAACATAAGTCAGATAATTATCATCCCACCAGCTCTCAACGGAATCTTTCAAATCCTGATCATCAGCAAGATATTGAGGTATATTAAATTCCCCTAAACTTACTTCTTGCAGAAGATTTGTGGCCGCGGACAAGCGCGGTTCGGTGAGTTCAGGAATTGCATTGATCAGAAGCGGAACACTGACGGGTCCCGCGTTTCGAATGACCTCTCTCGCTGCAGGGTTGCCGTCAAATGCAGG